>CALBSY010000350.1 GCA_937967725.1 uncultured Alphaproteobacteria bacterium
CCATATCGGGCGCCAGCGCAGTGGTGTCTTCGTAAAGCGGCGTGAAAGCGCCGGCGACTTCGGCCCAGTCGCGCCACTCCGAGAACTGAATCAGCGCGCCTTGCAGCATCCAGGGCGGAGCTAGCGGTTCGTAGCGGATACCGGGCCGCTCGAACGTGCGCCAACGACGGTCGATCACCCCATCGGATTCGCTTTGCGTCGGTTGCGGCGGATCGCCAACCACGCGCTCGTGCATGGCGCGGCCGGCCGGCGTGCGCAGCCGCAGCCGCTGCTCCGTGATGCCCATCGGCGAATCGAAGGGCATCCAGGCGGCGTGGCGTCCGCCCATCGACTTCCGCATGCCGTGCAGCGTGTAGGATGTTTCTACGACGTCGCCGACGCGCACGTCCGGCAGCGTCACGTGCACGGTGAGCCGGCCATCGAACAGCAGCCGCTCCATGTTGCGCTCGCGGCGCAGCACTTCGAAGAAGGCGGTGTAGGCGTGTTCCGTGCGTTGCCCGTCGCGGATGACAGCGATCGAATGCACGTCGATGCGCTCACATGCGGGATCGAAGCTCACGCTGAATTGCGCCGCTCGTTCGGCGCCGGCCGTCGCCGTCACCATGTCGGCGTGACGGTAGAACCAGGCGCGCTCCGGGCCGGTGAGGTCAATCTGTGAATCGTCGAGCAGCACGCACAGCCCGGCCGCCACGAAGTGAGGGTTCGGCGTCGCGGGGATGGGATAGGGTGAGAGATCGACCCACGCCGCAGGCGGCGTGACCGTCGCGCCAGGCGTGATCTGGCGCCGCTCGTTTCCGGACTGGTCCATGGCTCCCCGTCCGACCAGCCTTACCGCAACGAAAGATCGAAGCGAAGGTCCGATTTCGGCGTGCAGCAGTCGGGTGTGGTTCCTAGATAACACTGGTCTCTCACGGAGGTCCCTCAATGTCCGCCCGTCCAACCGACGCTGCCGCGTTTCACGCTCTGCACCGCGACTTTCTCATCCTTCCGAACGCCTGGGACGCCGCCTCGGCGCGGGTGATCCAAGAGGCCGGCGCCAAGGCGATCGCCACGTCGAGCGCCGCCGTAGCGTGGGCGCACGGTTATGCCGACGGGCATCACTTTCCGGTCCAAAAGCTGATCGCCGCGGTTGAGCAAATCGCGCGCGTGGTGAGCGTGCCGATCACCACCGACGCCGAGGGCGGCTACGACGACGATCCGGCGAAGGTCGCCGCGAACGTGACGGCGCTGATCGACGCAGGCGCTGTCGGCATCAATATCGAGGACGGCAAGCAGCCGCACGAATTGCACGTGAAGAAGATCGAGGCCGTGCGCGCCGCGGCGGAGAAGGCGGGCGTCGATCTCTTCATCAACGCGCGCACCGATGTCTATCTCAAGAAGCTAGCGCCCGAAGATGCGCTCAACGAAACGCTGCGCCGCGCCCGCGCCATCAAGGAAGCCGGCGCCAGCGGCCTGTTCGTGCCCGTCGCCGCCACGCAAGACTTAGCCGCGCTGGCGGAGGGCGCGGGTCTGCCGTTGAACGTGATGGCGATCCCCGGCCTGCCGGACGCTGCCGAACTGAAGGCGTTGGGCGTGAAGCGGCTTTCCGCCGCCACCGGCGTCTTCAACGCCGCCCTGGCCGGCGCCCGCGAAGCAGCCGAGGATTTCCTGCGCGACGGCGACGCCGACACGCTCTGGCAACGCCGCGGCCAGCCGCTGGAATACAACAAGCTGTTTGGCGGATGACCGGCCGCGCCGAAGCGCCTAGATAGGCGCGATGGCTAAGAAGCAGAACGCGCCGCGCCTCTTCCTGATCGACGGCTCCGGCTACATTTTCCGCGCCTATCATGCGCTGCCGCCGCTGACGCGCGCGTCGGACGGACTGAGCGTCGGCGCCGTGGCCGGTTTCTGCAATATGTTGTGGAAGTTTTTGGAGGAGATGAAGGCGAGCGAGGCGCCCACGCATCTCGCGGTGATATTCGACAAATCCGAAGTCACCTTCCGCAACGAACTTTATCCGGAGTACAAGGCCAACCGCCCGCCGGCGCCGGAAGACCTGGTGCCGCAATTTCCGCTCATCCGCGACGCCACCCGTGCGTTCAATCTGCCGTGCATCGAGATGGGCGGCTTCGAAGCCGACGACCTGATCGCGACCTATGCGCGCCAAGCTGCGGGCCAGGGCGCAACCGTGAAGATCATTTCTTCCGACAAGGATCTGATGCAGCTGATCGTCGACGACGTGATCCAGCTCTACGATCCAATGAAAAATCGCGCGCTAGGGCCAGAAGCGGTGATGGAGAAGTTCGGCGTTACGCCGGACAAGGTCATCGACGTGCAGGCGCTGATCGGCGACTCGACCGACAATGTGCCGGGCGCGCCCGGCATTGGGCCGAAAACCGCCGCCGAACTAATGGGCATGTTTGGTTCGCTCGAAGCCATTCTCGAACGCGCGAACGAGGTGAAGCAGCCGAAGCGGCGTCAGACCCTGATCGATCACGCCGATCAGATTCGCCTCTCCAAGCAACTGGTCACGCTACGCGATGACGTGGAGGTGGAGGAGAAGTGGGAGAGCTTCACGGTGCGCGAGCCGGAAGCGTCAACTTTGCTTCAGTTTCTCGACGCGATGGAGTTTCGTACGCTGGGGCGGCGTGTTCGCGAACACTTCGCCAAAGAGAAGGGCGTTGAGATCGTGGCGCAGTACGCGGCTGCGGCCAGTGCGCCTGAAGCGGGTCCGTCGGCTGGGCCCGTGCTTGAAGCGGTCGAGAGAGAGTTCAAGCGCGACGCCTATCAGGTGCTGCGCGATCTGCCGGCGCTGGAGACATACATCGCGCGAGCACGCGCCGCAGGCGTCGTCGCACTCGACACCGAAGCGGACGCGCACGACGCCGCGCGCGCTCAGCTTGTCGGCGTCTCGCTCGCGCTCGGCGCCAACGACGCATGCTACGTGCCGCTGGCGCACCGCGCCGCCGACCCGAACGCCGGCGAGTTGTTCGCTTCGGAGAAGGACGAGGGCAAACTTGCGCCCGATATCGGCCCGCAGATTCCGCGCGAAGCCGCGCTCGGAGCGTTGAGGCCGCTGCTGGAAGACAGTGCGGTCTTGAAGATCGGGCTCAACGTCAAATGGGACATCGCGCTGTTCGCCAAGTACGGCATTACGCTGACGCCGTACGACGATCCGCTGCTGATCTCGTACGCGCTGTACGGCGGGCTGCATTCGCACGACAAAATCGATCTGGTCGAGCAGCATATCGGACACACGCTGACGCCGTTCGCCGACATCGCCGGCAAAGGCAAAGCGCGTCTGCCGTACGAGATTATCGCGATTGAGCGCGCGGGCGCCTATTCGTGCGAACAGGCGGATGCGGCGCTGCGGCTGTGGCGCAAGTTGAAGCCGGAATTGGCGCGTGATCGGCTCATCACCGTGTACGAAACGCTCGAACGCCCGCTGCCGCCGGTGCTCGCCGCGATGGAACGCGAAGGCGTCAAGATCGATCCGCAAATGCTGTCGCGGCTTTCTGGCGACTTCGCACAGCGTATGCTGCAATACGAACAGGAAGCCTACGAGCTCGCCGGCCGCGAGTTCAACATGGGCTCGCCGAAGCAGCTGGGCGAAATCCTGTTCGACGAGATGAAGCTGCCCGGCGGTTCGAAGACCAAGACCGGCGCCTGGTCCACCGACGCGACGATCTTGGAAGAATTGGCTGAAGAGCACGATCTGCCGCGCAGACTGTTGGATTGGCGCCAGCTCTCCAAGCTCCGCTCAACCTATACCGAAGCACTACAAGCGGCGGTGAATCCTGAAACGCGGCGCGTTCACACCACCTACGCGCTCGCCGCGAGCACGACGGGGCGGCTCGCCTCCAACGACCCTAATCTGCAAAACATCCCGATACGCACCGAAGAAGGCCGGCGTATCCGCGAAGCATTCGTGGCGGAGAAGGGCAATGTGCTGGTCAGCGCGGATTACTCGCAGATCGAGCTCCGGCTGCTCGCGCACGTCGCCGACATTCCGCAGCTCAAGCAAGCGTTCGCCGACGGCGTCGATATTCATGCGCGCACGGCCTCGGAAATGTTCGGCGTGCCGGTGGAGGGCATGCCGAAGGAAATCCGCAACAACGCCAAGGCGATCAATTTCGGCATCATCTATGGAATCAGCGCATTCGGACTAGCGCGCAATCTTGGCATCGAGCGCGAGGAGGCCAGCGCCTACATCAAAAAGTATTTTGAACGCTTTCCCGGCATCCGCGATTACATGGAAGAGACCAAGGCGTTCGCGCGCGCCAATGGCTACGTGAAGACCATCTTCGGCCGCCGAATCTGGATTGCCGGCATCAAGTCGAAGAACCATCAGGAGCGCCAGTTTGGCGAGCGCCAAGCCATCAACGCGCCGCTGCAAGGCGCCGCCGCCGACATCATTCGGCGCGCCATGGTGCGCCTGCCCGAGGCGATCGCGCGGCAAGGCCTGAAGTCGCGCATGCTGCTGCAGGTGCACGACGAACTCGTGTTCGAGGCGCCGAAGGCGGAGGCCGGCGCGCTTTGCCAACTCGCCCGCGAAGTGATGGAGGCCGCGCCCGAACCGGCGGTGCAGCTTTCCATTCCGCTGACCGTGGAAGCGAAAGCGGGCGCAACCTGGGGAGCCGCGCACTGATGGCGAAAAAGTCCATCCGCATTGAAGGCGGCTGCCATTGTGGCGCGGTGCGCTATGCAGTCTCGGGTAAACCCGAAGGCAGCATGATCTGCCATTGCCAGACTTGCCGGCGCGTTTCCGGCGCGCCGGTGGTGGCGTGGGTGAGCGTCGAGTCGGGCAAGTTCGAAATCGTCCGCGGCCATGCCAAGGCGTACGTTTCGTCCGGCGGGGTCCGGCGCCAGTTCTGCGGCCGCTGCGGCGCGCAGCTGACCTACGCCCGCGTTGACGACGAAGACTCCATCGACGTCACCACCGCCACGCTCGACCATCCGGAAGCGTTCCCGCCTACGCACCATTCCTGGCTCAGCCACGATATCGAGTGGCTCGCGTTCGGCGACGGCCTGCCGACCTTCAAGAAGTCGCGCACATAGGATCGCCGCGGCGGGCGGACACGAACTCGTGAGCGCGTTTCGTCGCGGCCAGGAAACCCCATTTCCCTTTGCCACATTCACGTCTAAGACTGGCGCCACCAATTATTACAGCGAAGACAGGAACCGGGCTCTCCCCATGGCCACCATCGCCCTTGTCGATGACGACGAAAACATCCTCGCTTCCTTGAAGAT
>CALBSY010000351.1 GCA_937967725.1 uncultured Alphaproteobacteria bacterium
TAGGCCGGCCTTAGTGGAGCGGCGTGCCGGCGATAACCCTCCGCGATGCGGCCACCGCGCTCCTGCGCGGCGCCCTCGCTGAAGCCCGGGCAATCTGCGAAACGGTGCTGCAGCACAGTCCCGATGACGGCGAAGCACTTTTTCTGCTTGGCGCCGCACTGGCCCAGTCAGGCGACACGCGCGCGGCGCAACCGCTGCTTGAACGCGCTCGCGCCGCCGCGCCCTCCAATATCGCAGTGCTTAATGCGCTGGGCGGCGTCTATGGCGCCAACGGCGAACCCGAGAAAGCGATCAGCGCATTGCGCGCTGCCTTGACGATCAATCCAGACTTTCCGTGGGCGCGCCAAAATCTCGGCGTGGCGTTCAAGAGCATCGGCGACTTTGCAGCGGCGCAACGAAACTTCGAAGCAGCACTGCGAACAAACTCAAACATGGTCGAAGCGCTTGCGGGTCTCGCTGAGATTCTTTTGATCAATGGAGAGACAGAAGCGGCGCTTGTCCACGCCGAACGCGCGCTCGCATTGGCGCCAGGACAACCCGCGGCCCAATTAGTCAAAGCGGAAGCCGCCCTCCGGCGCCGCGAACCGCAAGAAACGCTGAGCCTGGTCGGTCAGCGGCGTGAAGAGCCGAAGGCGTTGGCGTTGCGCGGCCGCGCCTGCGAGGCGCTGGAACGCTACGAGGATGCCTTTGAGGCCTTCGCCGCCGCGAACCGCATCCAGCATGAACAGCATCGCGCAGCATTTGAGAGCGACAGCGGCATTCTCGCGCCCACGACCGTCGCGGCGCTCACGGAGTTCATGCGCACGACATATGCCGCGGCATGGACCAAGCCTGAAGACCCGGCGCAGGCGCCGACATTCCTGATCGGATTTCCGCGCTCGGGTACGACGCTGCTTGACCAGGTGCTCTCTTCACATCCCGAGATCGATACGCTCGAGGAAAGCCAGAATTTCACCGACGCATTCGGGCCGCTTGTGCTAGCGCCGGGCGCGCTGCGCCGTTGGGACACGATCACCGCGGGCGAGCTTCAGCGTTTCCGCCAGCTCTATTGGCGGCGCGTGCGCGCCGCGTTCGGCGACGGGCAGCAAGGGAGTGTGCTTATCGATAAGATGCCGCTGAACACGATCCTCCTGCCGCTGATTCACCTGTTGTTTCCGGAAGCTAGAATCATCTTCGCCCTTCGCGATTCACGCGATGTTGCGTTGAGCTGCTTCACGCAGCAATTCCAGATGAACGCGGCCATGTTCCAGTTCCTTACGCTCGAGACCACCGCGCGCTATTACGCCGCCGTGATGCGTCTCGGTGAAATCGCTCGCGAACGGCTGCCGCTCCGGCTTCACGTTCTTCGCTACGAGGACTTGCTTGCCGACTTCGACGCTACGGTTGAAGCGCTGCTGCGCTTCCTTGGCCTCCCGTGGGACGACAGCGTGCGCCGCTACCGCGAAACTGCCGGCGGACGCCTCATCCGGACGCCCAGCGCCGAACAAGTGCGTCAGCCGCTCTACCAAACCTCGGTCGCCCGCTGGCGCCGCTACGAGCGCCAGCTCGCGCCGGTGCTGCCGCTGCTTGAGGAATGGGCGCGGAAGTTCGGCTACGGCTAAGGGCAGCGCATTCCAGGTGCGCGCCGCCCACGCCTGCGCTAGAACGCGGCCATGACCTACGCCGCCATTACGGGCTGGGGCGCGGCCATGCCGCCGTCCGTGCTCTCAAACGCCGATCTCTCCACCTTCATCGACACCAACGACGAGTGGATCACCACGCGCACTGGCATGAAGGAGCGCCGCATCAGCCACATCAGCGGCATCGAGATGGCCATCATCGCTTCCCAGCGCGCGCTGGCCTGCGCCGGCTTGGAAGGCAAGGACATCGACCTGATCGTCTACGGCTCCTGCAGCAACGACGAGCAAGTGCCCAACGCCTCCTCTGGCGTGCAAGCCGCCATCGGCGCCAAGAGCGCCGCGTCGATGGACGTGAACACCGCCTGCACCAGCTTCCTCTATTCCCTCTCCACCGCCACGGCGATGATCCGCACCGGCGTGGTGAAGCGCGCGCTCGTCATCGGCGTCGAAATCATCTCGCCGTTCATGGATTGGGAGAACCGCAACGTCGCCGTGTTGTTTGGCGACGGCTGCGCCGCGGTCGTGGTCGAAGCCAGCGAGCGCGAGGAAGGCGTG
>CALBSY010000352.1 GCA_937967725.1 uncultured Alphaproteobacteria bacterium
CTTCAGCATGCGCGCAGCCTCGGCGATGGCGCGCCCCGGATCGGAGAGGAAGTGCAGCACTGGGTGGATGGTGACGAGATCGGCTTCGCCTGCCCCGATCGGCGGGGCGTACGCATCGCCGAAGCGCACTCCAGCTTTCGCTTTCAGATCGTCGAGCGACGCGCGCGCGATCGCGAGCATCTGCCGCGAGGTGTCGAAGCCCTCAGCGCGGCCGACGCGATCGGCAAAGAGCTGGATCATGCGCCCCTGCCCCACGCCGACGTCCACCATGAGTTCGAACGGCCCCGCGCCGGCCGCGGCGAGCACGGCGCTGTCGATATCCGCTTCCGGCAAATGCAGCGCGCGCACACGCTCCCAGTCAGCGGCGTTGCGCTCGAAATACTGCGCCGCGGCCTCTTCGCGCGCGGCGCGGATGGCGTCGAGCCGTTCGGCGTCGCGCAGCAGCACTGGGTCGTCAGGGTCAAGCACGCCGAGCAACGACTCGGCGAAGTGGCGCTCCGTCGTGTGCGCGCGCGGCAACCGATAGAACACCCACGCTCCTTCCGGCGCGCGCTCAACCAAGCCCGCCTCGGTCAGTAATTTCAGATGCCGCGAGACCCGCGGCTGGCTTTGCTCCAACGCCAGCGCCAATTCGCCCACCGCGAGCTCGCCTTCAGAGAGCAGCGCCAGCACGCGCAGCCGGGTCTGCTCACCGGCAGCTTTGAGCGCCCCGACGACCCGGCGGGCGTTCCGCCGCTCCGGAACCGGTTGGGTTGGAGATATAAACATATCTTTATATGACATAACTAGGGGGATGCCGGAAGCCCCGAAGACCAGGCAGGCGGTGGATAATTCGCCCCACGCGTGTCGCGCGCGCCGCGCCGGCCCAATTTGCCTGCGCGGTCAGCGGCTTCCGCCTCCGGTCCGGGACGTGACCTGGGTCGCAAGCCTCAATCTGCCCCGTCCTCTAAGTTGATTAACCACAAGCGGTCATTATCTCGACGGCCAGTGGGGTGTCGTCATGCGGGGCGTACTGTCAGCAGTGGGATTTGCGGCGTGCTTGGTTACGCCCGCGGTCGCGAGCGCGCAGGAGGCGCAGAGCGATCCTTGGGAAGGCTTTAACCGCGAGATGTACGCACTGCACGAGGGCGTCGATCAAGCGCTGCTCGAACCGGTGGCGCGCGGCTATCGCGCCATCACGCCAAGCCCGGTGCGTCAGGGCGTGCTCAACTTCCTACGCAATCTTCGCGGACCGGTGATTTTCGCTAACGATGTGTTGCAAGGCGAAATCGGCCGCGCCGGCACCACAGCGGTGCGCTTCGGCGTCAACAGCACGATCGGCATCGCCGGCATCTTCGATCCGGCGACGAGCATGGGGCTCGAGCGTCACGACGAAGACTTTGGCCAAACGCTCGCCGTGTGGGGCGTCGACGCCGGCCCTTATATTTTTGTGCCGCTGCTCGGGCCGACTACGGTGCGTGATGGCGCCGGACGCATCATCGATGTCGTATTCGATCCGCTAACTTGGGCCGAGTTCGACGAAGTCGACGAAGTCCGCATCGGCCGCACCGTTCTCGCCGGCGTCGCCGCGCGAGAACAAGTGCTTGAAACTGTCGACGATATTCGCCGCGATGCGCTTGACCCGTACGTCACCATCCGCACGTCCTACGGATTGCTGCGCCAAAGCGCGATCCAAAACGGACCTGCCGACGTCCAAGATTTGCCCGAGTTCGAGGACATAAATGAACAACCGGCAACGATTTCGCCGGAGGCTGCTGGGTCCGAAACTGGGACTGGGGAGAATTCGCAACAGGTCGACTCGATCCAACCCAACGCGCACGCCGTAACCTTGGCGAAAACCTTTTCTGCGACCACATCCCTGGCCGTTGCAGGAGAATGGAAGTGACGACGAACACTCTCACACGCGCCGCGCTGTTGGCTGGCATGTTGAGTGTGGGCCTGTTGGCGGCCGCGCCAGCGCACGCCGCGCGCAATGCAGACGCCGAAAGCTACGTGCAAGAAAACGCCGCCAACGCGCTGCGCACGCTCGGCAACAACAACATGTCGTCATCGCAGCGCCGGCAGACTTTCGACCGCCTGATGGCCGAATTCGCCGATATGCCGCGCATCGCCAATTTCGTGTTGGGCCGCTACGGCGCGCAATTGCGCAGCGACGCGGCCTTGCGCCGTGATTGGACGCGCACGTTCCAAGACTACGCTATCGCCGTTTATGAAGACCGCCTCGAGCGCTTCAGCGGCAGCGCCATTCGCGTTTCCGGCTCGGTCGAGCGCATCCCCGGACGCGACGTGATCGTCAGCAGCCAGTTGCAGCCCAACGACGGCGGACGGCCGATGACGGTGCAATGGCGTCTCTTGCGTTCCGGCGATGCCTGGAAAGTGGTCGACGTTTCGCTGGTCTTGGAAGGCAATAACCAGATCTGGCTGGCGCAACAGCAACAGCGCGACTTTCTCGCCGAACTCGACCGCAACAACGGCGACATTCGCGCGCTGATGGCCAATCTGCGTCAGCTCACGGCTTCGATGCGCGAACGCATCATGGCGCGCAGCTAGGCGCAATCGGCGCCAATCATTTCGCTGATTGAATCGACGCCCTCGGCGGCCAGCAGGCCATCGAGGTCATCGAGCAGACGCGCCACCAAGCCTGGCCCCTGATAGACCAGCGCCGAATAGAGCTGCACCGCAGTGGCGCCGGCGCGGATCTTGGCGAGCGCTGTCAAACCGTTCTCGACCCCGCCAACCCCGATCAAGGGCAGCCGGCCGCCCAACGCTTCTGAGAACAGGCGCAGCACGTGCGTAGAGATTTGGAACAGCGGCTGGCCCGAAAGTCCGCCCGCCTCTTCGCGGTTGTCCGACGTCAGGTGCGGCGGACGCTGCAGCGTCGTGTTGGAGACGATGAGCGCGTCGAGCTGGTAGCCGAGCGCCAGTTCGGAAATATCCCGAACCGCGGTTTCATCCAGGTCAGGCGCAACTTTCAAGAACAACGGCCGCTCCCCATGTGCGGCCTGCAGCAAGGCGCGCGCTTCGCGGAGGCGGCCCAAAAGATCTTCCAGTGCGCCGCGCTCTTGCAGACCGCGCAGCCCCGGCGTGTTGGGTGATGAGATGTTGGCGGTGATGTACGAGGCGTGCTTCCACACTCGCCCCATCCCCTTCACGTAATCGGCGGCGCGATCGGCGCTGTCTTTGTTGGCGCCAACATTGGCGCCGACGACGCCCTTTCGCCGCGCGCGTGCAGCCAAGCGATCGGCAAACGCCTCGAGCCCTTCATTGTTGAAGCCCAACCGATTGATGACAGCGCGGTCCTCCGCCAGGCGGAAAATGCGCGGGCGCGGATTGCCCTCCTGCGGCAACGGCGTGACCGTGCCGCATTCGACAAAACCAAGTCCCGCCGCCAGTAACGCATCCGGCGCTTCGCAATTCTTGTCGAAACCCGCCGCCATGCCGACGGGATTAGGTAGATCGAGCCCCGCCAGACGCGTGCGCAAGCGCGGCCAACGATCCGCGCGCGCGCGCGGGCCCAATCCGGCGCGCAGTCCCGCAAGCGCGGCGTGGTGCGCCGCTTCCGGATCGATCAAGCGCAAGGTGCGTGTGGCGATGTCGTGCACGAAACTCACGTCCGATGCGCGTTTCAGATTCTGCACCCTCACGCCTAGCACGGCGTTTGAGCCGCGCCTCCAGCCACTACTTCCGATTGACTCTTGGTCGCCGTTGCAACTAGGAATACTCTCGTAAAATGGGTTGAAAGTCCTGCCTAACCCGCTATAACCAATCAATGCAGCACGCCGACATCTGGCGCGCCCTCGATGCGTTGGCGCAGCGGCGCGGACTTTCCGCTTCCGGGCTGGCGCGCGCCGCCGGGCTCGATCCCACCACCTTCAACAAATCCAAGCGGCAAGCCGCCGATGGCAAGCCGCGTTGGCCTTCGACAGAGAGCGTCTCGCGCGCCATCGAGGCGGCGGAAACCACCTGGGACGAGTTCGCCGCGCTGCTCGCGGGCAAATCTGGCGGCGCCGGCCGCGCCGTTCCGATCGTCGGCATGGCGCGCGCGGGAGCGGATGGTTTTTTTGACGAGCAAGGCTTTCCGGTCGGTTCGGATGAAACTGTGCGCTTTCCGGACCTCGGCGAAGACCGCGTCTACGCGCTCGAAATCGCCGGCGATTCCATGGAGCCGGTGTTCCGCGCCGGCGACATCGTCATCGTGCAGCCGGGCGCTTCGGTGCGCCGCGGCGACCGTGTCGTCGTGCGCACGCGCGCGGGTGAAGTGATGGCGAAGCTGCTGGGCCGGCGCAACGAGCAGATGGTCGAACTTCTCTCGCTCAACCCGGCGCACAAGCCGCGCGAGATTCCGGCGGCGGACGTGTCTGGGATCGCGTGCTTCTGCGGGGGGAGCCAATATCGCTGTTCAATCGGCGCGTTCGGCGCCACTCTTCGCCGGTATTCGGGGGGAGACGCTTCATGCGCATGCTCAAAGCCATTTCCGTTTCAATCTTCCTGGCCGCCGCCGCTTGCGGGCAAGCCGCGACGCCTTCAGACGCCGACGCGCAGACGGCCGGCGCGCTCACCGACGCCGACAGAGCCGCAATCATGCAGACGCTCGACTTCCGGCCGGATGCGGCAGGCATGGTCGAAAACGCCTGCGGCAGCCGCGTCACGCCGCAGTTCGCGGCAGCCGATCTCGGCGGTGAGGTTGGCGTGGCGCAACTCGTCGTCGTGCCCGGCGGCGATACCCCGACGTGCTACGGCGACGGCCCCGGCGCGATGATGCTGGTGCGGCGCGAGGGCGACACGTTCCGCCTCATCTATTCCAACCAAGGCGGCTTCTTCGTCATCCTGCCGACGGAGACCAACGGGGTGCACGACATTGCGCATGGCGGCCCAGGCTTCCAGCATCCCGTGTTCGCTTGGAACGGCGCCGAGTATGCGCGCGCCGGCAGCATCGCCGATGGCGACATGGGCGAAGCGACGTTCCTGCCGTAGCAGCTAATCGTCGCCCTTCTTCACCGGCTTCCACGCTGCGATCAATGCGGGGCCGGCGGCGCGCAAAAGATCACCTTTGATCTCGAACGCCGCGTAGGCGGCCGTCGGGAAATGGCCGCTGAATTCGCGCGCGAGCTTCGAACCGTCGTGCGCCTGGTGCACGAGCGTAGAAACGAGTTCGCCGAGGCCGGGATTATGGCCGACGATCACGACGCTTTCGGCGTCACAGGCGGCGAACGCATCCCATATGCCTTCGGGAGCGGCATGATAGAGCGCGTCCTCGAAGCGCGTCTCGAGCGCGAAGTTTTGCAACCCATGCTCGGCGGTCTCGCGCGTCCGCTGTGACGTTGAGACCAGCGCCAGCGCCGGCTTCAGCCCGGCATCCTCCATCGCCGCACCAGCGGCGGCGGCGTCGCGCCGGCCCCTGCCCGTCAGCCCGCGCGCTTCGTCGCTGTCGGCCTCGTGCGCTCTTACCGCCTTGGCGTGGCGAAACAAAATCAGTGTTCGCATCGACTCGCAGCATCGCCCCGGCGGGAGATTTTCGCAAACCCTGCATCCGATCGCACGCGCGGCGGCTACGCAGTTCCGGCAAACGAACAACCGGAGCGAAGCACATGAAATTGCGGTGGCTGATCCTGATCCTGGCCGGCGGCATCGTGGTGGCGGCCTGGGCCGCGCTGGCGGTCGCCTACTTCTTCTTTGAGCCCACGCTGGTTGTGTGGACGGCGATGGTGACCGCCGCGGCGTTGAGCCTTGAAGGCTTCTTTTGGGTCGCGGCGGGCGTGCTCGGCTGGTCGATCCTGGCGGGCCGCCGCGCGGCGCTGGCGCGGCTGAAGCGGCGCCTGTTTGGCGGCGGCGACGCGCCTGCTCAGCCGGACTGACGCGGCGCGCCTTTGCGCGCGGCGTTGCGACAGTCTAATCCGGCATCCATGTCTGGATTCGCCGTATGACCGATCTCGCAACGCTCGCCGCCGCCGCCAAGGCCTGGCCTTTCGAACAAGCGCGCCTAGTGATCGAGCGGCTGAAGAAACATCCCAAGGACGTGGTGATTTTCGAGACCGGCTACGGCCCCTCGGGCCTGCCGCACATCGGCACTTTCGGCGAAGTCGCGCGCACATCCATGGTGCGCCACGCCTTCCGGGCGCTCACCGGCGATACGATCAAGACGCGGCTCATCGCTTTCTCCGACGACATGGACGGCTTCCGCAAAGTGCCGCCGACCTTGCCGAACCAAGACATGCTGCGCCAACATCTGCACAAGCCGCTCACGCAGGTGCCGGACGCTTTCGGCTGCTGCGAAAGTTTCGCGCACCACAACAACGCGCAGCTGCGCGCCTTTCTCGACAGCTTCGGCTTCGAGTACGAATTCATGTCGTCGACGGAGCAGTATAAGTCGGGCGCTTTCGACCCAACGCTGCTGACCATGCTCGACCGCTACGACCAAGTGATGGCGATCATGCTGCCGACGCTGGGGGAAGAGCGCCGCGCCACCTACTCGCCGTTCCTGCCCATCAGCCCCAAGACCGGCAAAGTGCTGCAGGTCCCGACCCTCGCGCGCAATTTCGAGAAAGGCACGATCACGTTCGAAGACGAAGACGGTGAACGTACTGAAGTGCCCGTGACCGGCGGCAATGTCAAAGTGCAATGGAAGCCCGATTGGGCGCTCCGGTGGACGGCGCTCGGCGTCGACTACGAGATGTCCGGCAAAGACCTGATCGATAGCGTGAAGCAATCCTCGCAGATCTGCCGCGCACTCGGCGGCACGCCGCCTGACGGCTTTAACTTTGAACTCTTCCTTGATGAAAAAGGCGAGAAGATTTCCAAGACCAAAGGCAACGGCATCACCATCGACGAGTGGCTCGCTTATGCCGCGCCGGAGAGCCTGTCGCTGTACATGTTCCAGAAGCCGAAGACGGCGAAGAAACTCTACTTCGACGTCATTCCCAAGGCAGTGGACGAATATCTTTCGTTTATCGACGCCTATCAGAAGCAGAACCCAGCCGAGCAGCTGGAGAATCCAGCGTGGCATATTCACGATGGCGCCCCGCCCGCGAACGTTTCGCCGATCTCCTTCGCGCTGCTGATGAACATTGTCTCGGCGGCGAACGCCGAAACGAAGGATCAGCTTTGGGCCTTCATCCGCAAGTACGCGCCGAGCGCCGCGCCCGAGACGCATCCCTTCCTCGACAAGCTTGCTGGTTATGCGCTGCGGTACTTCAACGATTTCGTGAAGCCAGCGAAGGTCTTCCGCGCGCCCACGGACAAGGAGCGCGGAGCATTCGAAGATCTCGCCAGGCGCCTCGACGCGTTGCCGGCGGATACGGTCGACGGTGAAGCGATCCAGAACGAAGTCTACGCCGTCGGAAAAGACCATCAGTTCGAGCCGCTGCGCGACTGGTTCAGAGCGCTTTACGAAGTTCTGTTCGGCGTCGAGAGCGTCCCGCGCTTCGGCCAGTTCGCCGCCATCTTCGGCGTGCGCGAAACGGCGGCGCTGCTCCGGCGCGGCCTCGCTGGCGACTTGCTCAAAGCAAGCTGATCAAGCGTCCGCCAAGGCGGGGATCGCCCCGCTCAGCCGAAGCGGCCCATCAATATTCCCCTTATAGTTGTATAGGCTCAACCGGAAGCAGGTTGTGAATAACGGCCGTTTCAATCCTGTGTTGTCGTCATGGGGATGGACGGGGCGGAGCCGCGTTTAGACGACCTGCGCGCGGCCGCGGTGTCCGTGGACGCCGCCCAACTGAGCGCCGCCTGTTCTAATTTTCATCAGGCTTATCCGCGACGCTCGGCCAAACGGGTGCTGCATTTCTCTCAAGCGTTAATTCTGGCGCTCCTCGCCGTTGGCTTGGTGTGGTGCTTCCGCGTAGCGCCCGCGCCGACATTCAACGTTTTGCACATCGGGGCGCTGATCCTGTTTGCGATCGCCATTCTGTGGCGTTTGCTTGCTGCGTCGTCGCTTGAACTACAGCTCTCGCGGCTTGCCGCGCCAGCGCAATGGCCAACCTACACGATCCTCTGCCCGCTCTACCGCGAAGCGGGTGTCGTGCCCGATCTGGTGGCGGCGCTCAACGCGTTCGACTACCCGAAACATGCGCTCGACATCAAATTGCTCGTGGAAGGCGACGATGTCGACACGCTCGCCGCCGCACTCGCCGTGACAGGGCAACCGCACATCGAAGTCGTGATCGTGCCGCCTGCCGCGCCGCGCACAAAGCCGAAGGCGCTCAACGCCGGCCTTGCACTGGCGCGCGGCGAGTTTCTCACCGTCTATGACGCCGAAGACCGCCCCCACCCACAACAATTGCGCGCGGCCGTGGCGGCGTTCGAGGATGGCGGCGAGCGTCTGGCCTGCGTGCAGGCGCCGTTGGAAATTGACAACGCCGACGCCGCGTGGATCGCGCGACAGTTCGCGGCGGAGTACGCAATTCAGTTCCGTGAAATGTTGCCGCTCCTGGCGCGGTTTGCCTTGCCGTTGCCGCTCGGCGGATCCAGCAACCACTTCCGCGGACTTATGTAGCAAGCACACCTGAGACCCGTTCTCAGACTTGGCCATAGTCCGCACGGAAGTGGATTGCTGGAGTGCTGGGATGGATTGTGGGCGCGTTGGGCGCGCTAGTATTGAGCAGCGATGTCCCGCTCTCGCCGCAAGCGGTTGAACCATTTCCGCGTTATTCGAATGGTGCCGTTGTAGATGCGGCGCTCGAAGCCGGAAGGCTCACCGAGCACGAACTTTCCTTGCTTTGTGTCGTAGTAATAGCAGAAGCGCGTCATATACCGGACGCCTGCCAGGCCCTCGTACACGACGAACCCCATAGCGAACCAGAAGTGACCTTCAGTAGTTGGCGCGGGATCGTCTTTAATGTCGGCGCGTGGCTCCATCCGCCAACTGGGAGAATCATCGCCAGACTTCACCCAGTTGCCTTCTGGGAACGTGGCAAAATCCTTGATGCTCAGCAAATCGACGGGTGGCGGATAACCATCGTCACTGCCGCGCAGGTAGTGGCGAGCATAGATCATGGTGATGAACGCGGCGGCTTCTCCGAAGTTATGGAAGTGGAACAGTGTTTCTTCGGAGCCGGCTGGCGTCGGGTTGAGCGGGTCGGTCGCGGCTGGTCGATGCTCGAAGTTCCCGCCTTGATTGGCTGGGTCCCAATTCAACTCCTCATCAAAAACAACGCTCAATCTGGGTTGCAGCGCGTTCTCCATTTCCTCCCGCGCTACCTTCACGGCGCGAGCGGCAATGAATGTTGCGCCAGCGCTAGTGAGCAGCGTGACGATCAGCAACGCCAAGTTCACGTATCCGAGCGTGAGTTGCCGCTGCCCTTGGATCGCGATCCAATCAGTCGCCTCGCGCATTCCCTCCTGCGCGGCGAGGTCCATGCAGTCGTAATAACTATCCTCGGCGGCATCGCAGGCGGACTGCTCGTGGCCTCCCTGCTGAACGGGCTCGCTGGCGTCCTGACGCGCCGCGATTGAGCCCTCGTAGAGTGCGAAGGCTGAAGCGAGAGCGAGTGCTACTAGGGCTCCAATCGCAATGTGTGGGCGCCAATCGCGGTTAGACATTCCAACATAAACGCCGCTGAGAACTTCCCGCGCGCGAGCTT
>CALBSY010000353.1 GCA_937967725.1 uncultured Alphaproteobacteria bacterium
TCGGTGGGGGTGTCGAGCCAGGGTAGCGTGTGCTTCAGCTAGTTTTCGTTGTCGCGTTCGGGGAAATCCTCGCGCGCGTGCGCGCCGCGCGACTCAGTGCGGTTGAGCCCGCCATTCACGGTGACGACGGCCTGCGCGATCAGATTGTCGAACTCCAGCGTCTCGACCAGATCGCTGTTCCAGATCATGGAGCGATCGGTGACGCGGATGTCAGGCGCCTCGCTCCAAATCGCGGCCATTCGGTCGACGCCTTCCTGCAGCGTCTCTCCGGTACGATATACGGCGCAGGTTTCCTGCATCGCCACTTGCATCTTCTCGCGCAGCTTGGCGGTGGGCGACGCGCCGTTGGCGTTGCGGAATCTGTCCAACCGCGCCAGATGCGCTTCGCCCGCATCCGCCGGCAACGATGGCTGCGAGGCGTTGGCCTCCAGCTTCTTGCCGCAACGATCGCCGACAGCGCGCCCGAACACGACCAGATCGATCAGCGAGTTCGAGCCCAAGCGATTGGCGCCGTGCACTGATACGCAGGCCGCTTCGCCGACCGCCATCAAGCCAGGCACAACCGAATCCGGATCGCCGTCGATCTTGGTCAGCACTTCGCCGTGATAATTCGTGGGAATGCCGCCCATATTATAGTGAACCGTCGGCAGCACGGGGATCGGCTGGCGCGTGACGTCGACGCCCGCGAAAATTCTCGCACTCTCGGAAATGCCCGGCAGGCGCTGGTGCAGTATCTTTGGATCGAGGTGATCGAGATGAAGATAGATGTGGTCGTTCTTGGGCCCGACGCCACGGCCCTCGCGAATCTCGATCGTCATCGCGCGCGAAACCATATCGCGCGGCGCCAGATCCTTCACGGTCGGCGCGTAGCGCTCCATGAAGCGTTCGCCGTTTGAGTTGGTGAGATAACCGCCCTCACCGCGCGCGCCCTCGGTGATGAGACAGCCCGCGCCGTAAATGCCAGTCGGATGGAATTGCACGAATTCCATGTCCTGCAGCGGCAGCCCAGCGCGCAGCACCATGGCGTTGCCGTCGCCGGTGCAGGTGTGGGCGCTGGTGCAGGAAAAATAGGCGCGGCCATAACCGCCGGTAGCGAGCACAACGGTTTGCGCGCGGAAGCGGTGCAGCGTACCATCTTCGAGTTTCCACGCCGTCACGCCGCGACAGGCGCCGTCTTCGTCCATGATCAGGTCGAGCGCGAAGAACTCGATAAAAAAATCGACCGAGTGCCGCAGCGATTGGCCGTACATCGTGTGCAGCATGGCGTGGCCGGTGCGGTCGGCCGCCGCGCACGTGCGCTGCACCGGCGCTTCGCCAAAATTGCGCGTCATGCCGCCGAAGGCGCGCTGATAGATTTTGCCTTCCTCGGTGCGCGAGAACGGCACGCCCCAGTGCTCCAACTCGTAGACGGCGGCTGGCGCGTTGCGGGTGAGGTATTCAATCGCGTCCTGGTCGCCCAGCCAGTCCGACCCCTTCACGGTGTCGAACATATGCCACTGCCACTTGTCCTCGCCCATGTTGCCGAGCGCGGCGGAGATGCCGCCTTGCGCAGCCACGGTGTGCGAGCGGGTGGGAAACACCTTGCTGACGCATGCGGTCTTCAAGCCTGCCTGGGCGCAGCCGAGCGCGGCGCGCAGACCCGAACCGCCGGCGCCGACAACCACGACGTCGAATGTGTGATCGATCCAGGTGTAGGCAGCCAAGCGTCAGACTCCGAAATTCACGAGCAGCACAGCGAAGACGGCGCCCGCCGCCAGGACCAGCGGCGCGAACGCGTTCAGCAACAGCAGCAGCATCTTGGTGAAGGGCCGGTGGATGTAGTCCAGGATCACTTCCTGCATGCCGATCGACATGTGATAGAAGCCGACCGCGATCAGCAGGATCGCGCCCACTGCATTCACTGGATTGGACAGGAAGTCGAGCGCCTGCACGTAGCTGGCGTCGCGAATCGACAACGCGGCGCTTACGGCAAACCATGGCGCCAGGATCGCGAGCGCAATCGACGTGACGCGTGTGGCGATGAAATGCCCGGTGCCTGCCCCGCCTGCGCCGTGGTGGCGAACCCGGCCGAGCGGCGTGCGCATGCTTCGCTCGCTCATCGTCAGCCTCCGAACGTAAGCAACGCCCACAGCCCGACGGGCGCGGCGATGGCGAAGAGGATCGCGAACCAGGCGCTGGTGTCGGCGTCGCCCGGCTCAAGACCGGCGCCGGTGTCGAACACGAGATGGCGGATGCCGTTGGCGAGGTGGTACGCGAGCCCTGCGACAATCAAGTAGAGCACGATCTGGCCAAGCGGCGAGAGGATCAGCGGCGCTAGCGGCGCGTAAGTCTCCGCCCCCGCGGCGACCGCCATCAGCCAGATCGCAAACAGCACGCCGCCGGCATAGAGTCCGATGCCGCTTAAACGATGCAGAATCGAACTCAGCATCGTTACGTGCCAGCGCCAGACCGACAGATGCGGCGATAAGGGTCTGTCTTCCGGGCGGGACGCGCCGGCCATGTTGCGCCTCTAATGACTGATATAGGTGTGGATTCTGACGCGCGCGAGATTAGGCCCGGCGAAGTCCAAGTCAACGCACGCCGATGCCGCGCCCTTATCGTTTTGGGATAGCGGCCCAATAATCGAAGTCGAGCACCACGTCGGGGTCGTACTCGCCGGCGTCGTTCTTCGCCGGGAAGGACGCGCACGGCTTCTTGGCGGCAAGGAGCCGCAGGCGCAAAGCGCCCGCCTGGCCAAGATCCTCCTTCGCCAGCACTTCGGACCAAGCGTAAAGCGTATCGCCCGCGAACAATGGGCCGACGTGACGCCCGCCATTGACGCCCAACAGGTAGGCGGCGTTGGCGAGGCCATTGAAAGCAAGCGCGCGCGCAAGCGAAATGGTGACGCCGCCATAGATCAGACGCCGACCATAGCGCGAGTTCTTTTGCGCCCGTGCGTCGAAATGCACTTTCGCGGTGTTCTGATAGAGGCGGGTCGCGAGCTGGTGCTCGGCCTCCTCCACCGTCATGCCGTCGACGTGATCGATTTTCTCGCCGACTTCGTAGTCTGCGTAAGCGTACGGCGATCCTGCGAGCTCGAAATCGTAGTTGGAAAAATCGAGCCCAGGCGGCAGCAGGAGTTCGGAGGCGGAGAGTGCGGGAGCGGGCGTCTTCGCGGACGCATCGGCTATTGCAGACGCGGCGTCCCGCTTATTCACCATCACCCAGCGAACATAGGAGAGCACCGGCGCGCCATCCTGGTTGAAGCCCTCGGTGCGCACGGTGACGACGCCGGTCTTGCCATTAGAATTCTGCTTGACGCCCAGCACTTCGGAAACGGCATACAGCGTATCGCCGGCATAGACCGGCGCCAGGAACTTGCCTTCGGCGTAACCGAGATTGGCCACGGCGTTCAGCGAGATATCGGGCACGCTCTTGCCGAACACGGTGTGAAACACCAGCAGCGGATCGACCGGCGCGGATGGCAACCCGCAATCCTGCGCAAAGCTATCCGCGCTGAAGAGCGCGTAACGCGAGCCGGTCAACGCGATGTTGAGCGCCACGTCGCCCTCGGTCAGGGTTCGCGGCGTGGCATGCGCGATGCGCTGGCCGGGCGTGAAGTCTTCGAGGAAATTGCCGGGATTGGATTTGGTCATAGACGTCCAGATAGCTCATCAAAATCCGAGACGATACGTGATTTCAGCGCCGCGTCGCCAATCCAGCATGCATCGCGGCGGCCAAATATCTGATAGCGATTGCGTGCGATGCGATCGTAAAGGCAATCGCGGAATGGGCCGGGGAGCACCCGCATCAGCGGCGTGCACCCGGATCGCGGCAAAGCCTCGAGCACCGCAAGAGCGGCGTCGCCTCTAAAGTAGGCGACGCCACCGACCACGGCGAGGGTCGTTTCCGGATTGCCGGCATTGATGCCGAAACGCGCCGCAAGCGCACGCCCGTAGTTCGATTGGATGGCGACGAACTTGAAGCGTTGCGTGACGTCGCGCTCGTGCACGAAATGAGCCAGACGCGAGCATAGGACGCAATCGCCGTCGAAAACGAGCAGGTCGTCGACGTCCGGTGCAGCCACAGCGTCCCAGCGCATGGGATCAAGCTACACTCTTCGTAAAAGCGACGGGATGAGGCAAAGCGTCCGCCTATCGCATCGCCGCGATCGCCTCAGCCACCGCCACGACGCGCCGTGCTTCTTCCAGATGCAGCAGCTCGGTCATCCGCCCGTCGACCTTGATCACGCCCTTGCCAGCGTTTTCAGACAGCGCGAAGGCGGCAATGATTGCGCGGGCGCGGGCGACTTCTTCCTCGGCGGGCGCAAACACCGTGTTGCACGCCTCGATTTGGCTCGGATGGATCAACGTCTTGCCGTCGAAGCCGAACTCTAGGCCTTGTTTGCACTCGGTTTCAAAGCCTGCGCTGTCGGCGATATCGTTGTAGACGCCGTCGATAGCGGTTAGCCCCTCGGCGCGCGCTGCCGCCACTGTCAGCGACAACGCGGTTTGGAACGCGGCGCGGCTGGGGCCAGGGCGCGCGCGCGTTTCCTTGGCGAGGTCGTTCAGGCCGAGCACGAACGCAGCAAGCCGCGTGCCGCGCGCCGCGGCGGCGATCTCGGCCAGATTGAAGATTGCGCGCGGCGTTTCGATCATCACCCAAAGCGCCGCGTCCTTCGACAGATTGGCCGCCGACAGCGCCTCGTCCAATTCCTTAACCTGCGCCGCGCTTTCCACTTTCGGCGCCAGCACGCCCTCCGGCGCGGCGGCGCACGCCGCGGCGATGTCCTCCCTGCCCCACGGCGTGGCGAGCGCATTGACGCGCACGATCACTTCGCGTTTCCCGTAGCCTCTTGCCTTCACCGCCGCGGCGACCTGCGCCCGCGCTTCAGCCTTGGCTTCGGGCGCGACCGAATCTTCCAGATCCAGCAGCAGCACGTCGGCCGCCAGCGATTTGGCTTTCTCCAGCGCCTTGGCGTTGGCGCCGGGCATATAAAGACAGGATCGACGCGGACGTACGTTCATCACTCTTGCTCGAAGCGGCGGCGCGGGCGACCATCGCGGCCCATGAGCGACGCTCTTAGCCGCGCCAAGACTGTTCTGTCGATCCAAAGCCAGGTTGCCGGCGCGCGCGTCGGCAATTCGGTCGCGGCGTTCGCGATGGAACGCCTCGGCGTGCGCGTGATGCAATTGCCCACGACGATCCTGGGCCGCCGCCCCGACCGCGGCGCGCCAGGCGGCGGCCCTATCCCGGCCGCCACGCTCGCCGCGTTGGCTGAAGGGCTGGCGGCGGATGGCTTGCTTGGCGAAATCGACGCGGTCCTCACCGGTTATCTCGGCCAGTCCGAGCAAGTCGCGGTAATCCTCGACCTGGTCGAGCGGGTGAAGACCGCGAACCCGAAGGCGGTGTTCGTGTGCGACCCGGTGTTGGGCGATGACGGCAAACTGTTCGTCAGCGACGCCATCGCCGACGCCGTTCTCAACGGGCTGGCGCCGAACGCCGACTGGCTCACACCCAATGCGTTCGAGCTTGGTCTGATCGCAGGACGCGCACTCGACGGCTTGGCGCCGGCGCGCGACGCGGCGCGGCGCGTGGGCAAGCCGGTGCTAGTTTCTTCGGTCCGCACCGCCACGGGGCTCGGAAACCTCTTCACCGCGCCGGGCAGCGAATGGTTCTGCGAAACGCCGCGCCTGCCGCGCGCCCCCAAAGGCGCGGGAGACCTGCTATCGGCGCTTTATACGGCGCGGCGCGTCCGCGGCGACGCGCTGACCATCGCACTCGAAGGCGCAACCGGCGCCGTCTATGACGTCATCGTACGCTCGATCGCGGCCGAGAGCGACGATTGCTGTTGCCGGAAGCGCAAGACGTGCTCGGCGAGCCAGTCACCTGGCCGCGCGCGCGGCATCTGGAGTTGGCCTGATGGCGGAAGGATTTGTTGCGCCGGGGTTCGAGCCCGTGCGCGAGGCATTCGACGTTGGTCTAGCCGAAGAACTGGGCGCAGGTTTCGCCGCCATCCGCGACGGCGAAGTCGTGATCGATATCTGGGGTGGCTGGGCCAATCGCGAGCAAACGCGCCCTTGGGCGCAAGACACCATCGCGCCCGTCTATTCGACGACAAAGGGCGTCAGCGCCTTCATCGTCGCCATGCTCGCCGACCAGGGCTTGCTCGATTACGAGGCGCCGCTGGCCGCGCTGTGGCCCGCCTTCGGCGCGCACGGCAAGCACCGCATCACGATCGCGCAAACGCTCGCGCACATGGCCGGCGTGCCGGGCTTCATCGAGCCGATCGATCCCGATCTATGGCTGGATCCGAAGGCGTGCGCAGACGCAATCGCCGCGCTCGAACCGCTGTGGCCGCCCGGCAGCGCCAGCGGCTATCATCCGATGACTTGGGGCTACATCGCCGGCGAGATCGTCATGCGCGCGGCCGAACGTTCACTCGGCACGATGTTGCGCGAAGACATTTGCACGCCGCTCGGCATCGATTTCCAGATCGGTACGCCAGAAAGCGAGCATGCACGCGCGGCGGAGATGAAAAAACCGAGCCAGGCCGGTGACTTCGGCGAAATCACACCGCCGCGGAAGGCGGCGTTCTTCTCGCGCTGGGCGGCGCCGGTGCGCGGCTCGACGCAATGGCGCAAGGTCGAGATTCCTTCCGCCAATGGCCACGGCACGGCGCTCGGAGTCGCGCGTCTCTACGAACTCTACGCTACCGGGGGCTTGATCGGCGGCGCTCGGGTGCTGAGCCAAGAGGGCTTCGACGCCATGACCAAACGGCGCTGGAAAGGCGACGATCTAGTGCTGCCGTTCAACGTCGATTGGCGTACCGGGATCATCGGCAATTCGAACCGTATCTACGGGCCGAACCCTGAAGCGTTCGGGCATTCCGGCGCCGGCGGCTCGGTCGGTTTCGGCGATCCGGTCGCCGGCGTGTCCGCCGGCTACGTGGTCAACAAGCAGTCGCATTACATCATGGGCGATCCGCGCTCGCTGAAACTCATCAACGCGCTCTATTCATGCCTGTGAGGCGCCGCGTGCTCGCCATCGGCGCGCTCGCTATCGCCATGGCGATCATCGCGACACTGCTTTTCCTGCTGTCGCAAGCTGACGGCTTGCTGCTTGCGAACGGCCAGCCGGTGTTCGGCGATTACATCTCGTTCTGGAGCGCCGGGCGCGCCGCGCTTGAGGGGCACGCCGCGCGCGTGTACGACGCAGACTTTCTGTTTGGCTATCATCAAGCCGCCGTGCCTGGCGTCGCCTATGTCGCTCCGTTCAATTCGCCGCCGCCGTTTCTGCTGCTGAACACTGCGCTCGCGGCACTATGTTTATGCCGCGCGAAAGCTGGGGCCGGGCGCGCTGATCTTCGCGCTGACGCTGCCGGCGGCGGTTTATCATCTGGGTTCGGTGCAGACCGGCCTATACATCGCTGGCGTCTCCGCGCTGGCGTTGCATTGGCTCGATGCGCGGCCGCGCGCGGCCGGCGCGCTGGTCGGCCTGTTGGCGATCAAGCCGCATCTGGCCATTCTCTGGCCGTTGTTGCTGGCGCTTACAGGCCGCTGGCGCGCGTTCGCCGCCGCGACTGTGAGCACGTTGGTGTTCTGCGTGCTCGCAGGAGCGTTGCTCGGCTTCGAGCTCTATCCCGCGTTCATCGAGAATCTGACGCGATCGCAGGCGCAAGTCAGCGAAATGCGCATCACTACGCCCGCTTACGCCAGCCTTTACGCCGGCCTGCTCGGGCTTGGCGCTTCACAGGATCTCGCGATCGCAGCGCACGCCGTCAGCGCTGTTGCCGCGCTAGCGCTGGCGGCCTGGCTGTTCCTGCGCGGCGGGCGTGAGACGCAAGGCCCGGCGCTGTGCGCGGCAACGCTGCTGATCTCGCCTTATCTGTTTTTCTACGACTTCACACTGCTCGCGGCAGGGGCCGCCTTGATCGGCGCGCCGCGGGACCGGTTGGAGCTTGCCGCCATCGTGCTGGCATGGGGCGCCGCGCTCTCGCTGCCGCTCGGTTACGTCGCAACGTTGCCGTTGTGTCCGCTGGCGGCGTGGTTCGTGCTGATCGCAGCTATGCGGCGCGCAGGAACCGCGGCGCCTCGCCCGGCGCCAGCACCACACAGGTAAGCGGCCCGCCGAAACACGCGCCGGTATCAACATTGATGCGGCGAGGTTCGTGATCGGGCTCGAAATCGCGGGTCGGCGTGTGGCCGTGCACGACGAGGATGTCTCTCAGTTCCTCCCGCTGCGGCCAACCCTCGGATCTGAAGAAGACTCCAGAGCGCGTCCACCTACGCACTTCGTCGGTGCTATC
>CALBSY010000354.1 GCA_937967725.1 uncultured Alphaproteobacteria bacterium
TATCAGCGATTTCGCGCGCCAGCGTCTCGGCCAGCGCCGGCACCTCCGCCAGCGCTTTCTGCCGCGCCGCGTCGACCCGCGCTTCCGCGGTCGCGATCCGCTGCGCCAGCCGCTGTTCGGCTGCGTCCTGCTCCGCCGTCAGCTTCGCCGTGATGTCGGCGCGCGCCGCGTCGATCATGGCGCGCGCTTCAGCGCGGGCCTTGGCGGTGGCTTTCTCCATCGCCGCGCGCGCGTCGTCGGCCTCGGCGCTCTTCTGCGCCGCCTGGTCGAGATCGCTCTTCACCGCGCCAGCGCGCGCTTCGAGCACGCCGCCAACACGCGGCAACACAAAGCGCGACACCACGAAGTAGAGCACGCCAAACGTGATCGCGAACCAGAACAACTGGGTCCCGAACGTGGTCGGATCGAACGGTGGGAACGCGCTGCTGCCCGCGGCGTGCTCGCCGCCATGCGCGGCCGCATCGGCAGCGCCATGGGCTGCGTCAGCAGCGTGAGGGTCGACGGTCGCGGGCGGGTGAGCCGCCATCAGGATCTGCTCCGCTTAGAATACGAACAGCAACAGAAGCGCGATCAGCAGCGAGAAGATGCCGAGCGCTTCGGTCACCGCGAAGCCGAAGATCAAGTTGCCGAATTGCTTCGGCGCTTCCGACGGGTTGCGCAGCGCACCCTGTAGGAAGTTGCCGAAGATGATGCCGACGCCGATGCCGGCGCCGCCCATGCCGATGGCGGCGATACCTGCCCCGATCAGTTTCGCTGCTTCAGCGTCCATGTTCTTTGTCTCCAACTTTCTCTTAGCGATGGCCTAGTGATGGCCAGGGTGAAGGGCGTCGTTCAGGTAAATGCAGGTTAGCAGTGCGAACACGTACGCCTGCAGGAACGCGACCAGGAATTCGAGTGCGTAAAGCGCGACCGTCATGGTCAGCGGCAAGAGAGAACCAAACAGGCCGACAAACCCCGCGGCTGCCATCATCGGCACGAAGCCGGCGAACACTTTCAGCACCAGGTGCCCAGCCAGCACGTTGGCCCAAAGACGAACCGCGTGGGAGAGCGGTCGCGAAAAGAAGGAAATGATCTCGATGAAGACCACAAACGGCAGGATGTAGATCGGCACGCCCGACGGCACGAACAGCTTGAAGAACTTCAGCCCGTTCTTGGCGAGGCCCACCACGATCACCGTGAGGAACACCATCAGCGCCATCGTCGCGGTGACGATGATGTGGCTGGTCGGGGTGAAGAAATACGGGAACATGCCCAGCATGTTCGCCGCGAAGATCCAGAGGAAGAGCGTGAACACGAACGGGAAGAAGCGTTTCACGCCCTCGTCGCCCGCGGCGTCGCGCACCATGCCGTGGATGAAATTGTATCCGGTCTCGGCGACCACTTGCGCGCGGCCCGGCACCAGCGCCGCCGGCTTCATCGCCCAATAGAAGAACCCCGCCGTCAGCGCCGTGCCAGCAAGCATGAACAGCGCGGCGTCGTTGAACGCCAGATTGCCAACGCCCCACGCCGCCGGCAGCTCGGCAACCTGTGCGTCCACGGTGTTGTTGGTGTGGAACTGGTGGATCGGGTCGTTCGACAAACTTACATCCTCAATCGTCGTCGTCCGGGATCGACGGCGCGTTCGGATCCGGCGGATTGGCCCGGTTATACGACTGCGCCACGCGCACGACGTTCACCACGCCCGCCACGAACCCCAGCCCGAAGCCGATCACCAGCCCCCACGGCGAAGTGTGGAGAAAGTAATCCGCCCCAAGGCCGAGCAATGCGCCGACGATGATTGCCGCACCGAACTCTCCGCCGAACCTCAGCGCCAGCGAGGCGGCGCTTTGCGGCGGCTGGGAATTCGCGGAGCCCGTTCCCCGTGCCTCGGCCACGCGCCGGCGCAGGTTGGAAAGGGCGTCCTCCGGCGGTGTTTTGTCAGCCATTGAACGGTCGATACGCGCCCGCGGGGCGACTCAAAGATTTGGCCCCCCGTTCGCGCGCGCGGAAACTAGCAGGGGCCGGTCCCAGGTCAAGGAAACCGGCCTGCGACATTTGCTTGTCTGATATGCGGTTTGGGCCGCCGGAAACCGGCTATTCCGCCGCCATCGCCTGCGCCCGCCCGAGGTCCACCGAAACGAGCTGGGAAATGCCCTGTTCGGGCATGGTCACGCCGTAGAGCCGGTCCATGCGCGACATTGTCACCGGGTTGTGCGTGATGACGAGGAAACGGGTGGTGGTGAGCCGCTTCATCTCCTCCAGCAGGCGGTAGAAGCGGTCGACATTGGCGTCGTCCAGCGGCGCGTCGACTTCGTCCAGCACGCAGAGCGGCGCCGGATTGGCCAGGAACACCGCGAAGATGAGCGCCGTCGCCGTCAACGCCTGTTCGCCGCCGGAGAGCAGGTTGAGGCTGGTCAGCCGCTTGCCCGGCGGCTGGGCGAAGATTTCCAGCCCCGCTTCCAGCGGGTCTTCGCTCTCGGTCAGCTTCAGCGCCGCCTGGCCGCCTTCGAACAAAGTGGCGAACAATTGCGCGAAGTGCGCATCGACTTCCTCGAACGCCCGCATCAGCCGCGTGCGGCCTTCGTTGTTCAGCGTCGTGATGGCGCGCCGCAACTTGGCGATGCCTTGCGCGACGTCTTCTTTCTCCTTGGTCAGTGTGGCGATGCGCTCCTGCGTTTCGGCGAGTTCTTCTTGTGCGCGAAGATTCACTAGCCCCGCCGCATCGCGCTCGGACTTGAGCCGCTCGTAGCGCCGTTCGATCTCAGCAATCGGGGCCGAGCCCAGCGCGCCTGACAGCAGATTGCCCGTCAGCCCGGCCAAATCTTCCGGCGCTCTGCCGACTTGTTCGCGCGCTTGCGCGGCGATGCCCTCGACGCGCTCCGCCGTTGCTTGCGCTTGCGCCTGCGCCGCCGCTCGTTTCTCGCGCGCGGTCGCATGCGCTTCTTCCAGCGCGCGCGCCCGCTCAGCCGCTGTCCGCGCCGCGGTCTCCGCTTCCGCCACGCGGTCGCCCGCCGCCGCCCTGCGGCGTTCGACCTCGCCGGCTTCGTCCATCAGCGCTTCGAGCTTGGCGCTGGCGTCGCCCGGCGCGGCTTTGGCCGCGTCGCGGCGTCGCTCGATCTCGTCCAATTCGCGCGCCAGCGCGTCGAGCCGCTTGTCCGCATCCGCCACACGCGCGCGCCATTGCGCGCTTTCGCTTTCCACGGCGCTGCGCCGCGCATCGCGCTGGGCGCGATCGCGCCGCAGGCTCTGCGCCGCCGCGCTGGCTTCCGCCGCCGCCAGCCGGGCTGCTTCCACCGCCGCGCGCGCCGCAGTGAGCGCGGCTTCATCCACCGGCGCTGAAGGACCAGACGCCGCGCCTTCTGCGACGCTTTGGGCCGCTCGCGCGTCGGCGATCTCCGCGGCAAGCGCTTGCGCCTGCGCCTGCAAATCCGCGCGGCGTTCGCTCGCACGGACGCGTTCGGCCTCCAGGCGTTCCGCTTCGCGCGAAGCTTCCGCGTCGGCTGACGCGCGCTTAGGCGCTTCCGCGCGCAATTCGTGCACTTTCGCATCGAGCTTCTGCCGTTCGGCCTTCGCTGCTTCCCATGCCGCCTTCGCCTTGCGCAACCGCTCTTCCGCCGCGCTCAACTCCGCACGCGCCGTCGCCAGTCGGTTCTTTTGCTCCAACCGAGTCGCCGCTGGTTGCGGCGCATCCGAGCGCCGCACAAATCCATCCCAGCGCCACAGATCGCCGTCGCGCGACACCAGCCGCGCGCCCGGCGGTAGCTGCTTGGCTAAAGCTGCTCCGTCCTTGGCGTCGACAACGCCGATCAGCGCCAGCCGCGCCGCGAGCGCCGCTGGCGCCTTCACGAACCGCGCAAGCGACTGCGTCGCGGCAGGCAGTCTGGGTTCGGGCATATCGGCGCCGGCCCAGCGAGACGGCGCCTCAGCGTGTGTCGAAGCGTCGATGTCTTCACCAAGCGCCGCCGCCAACGCGCGCTCGTAGCCGGGCTCGACGTCGATCGAGGCCAACACTGGCGGAAACTTTGCCGCATCCGGCGGCGCCAGCTTGTCGAGCGCGCGCACCTCCGCTTCCAGTTCGTGCAATGCCTTCTCGGCGGCGCGATAGGGCGTCCATGCCGCTTCGTCCGCGGCCTCCGCGCGTTTCAACGCGGTTTCGGCTTCGTTGAGCGACGTACGCAAGGCCGAACTTGCCGCGTGCGTGCTTTGCGCTTGCTGGCGCGCCGCCGCCGCGCGCGCGTCGATCTCGTCGGCGCCGGGCAGGGCGGCGATC
The DNA here is from genome assembly GCA_937967725.1 of uncultured Alphaproteobacteria bacterium. Classification (GTDB taxonomy): domain Bacteria; phylum Pseudomonadota; class Alphaproteobacteria; order Caulobacterales; family Aquidulcibacteraceae; genus Vitreimonas. The sequence goes on from CALBSY010000354.1 coordinate 4,250, forward strand.
TGCGCTTCCACCGCCTGCTTGCGTTCGTTCAGGCGCGCCAGGCGCGTCCGCGCGCTTTCGGCTGCATCGGTCAGCGCCTGCGACCGAGCGCGCTGCGCCGCCGCCTCCGCCGCCAGCGCCTCGAGTTTCGACTCCGCTTCGGCGCGCCTCGCTGCCGCCTCTTGCTCTGCGCTTGTTTCCTTTTCGAGCGCCGCCTGTGCTTGATCCTTGTCCGCCGGCCCCAGCGCAGCCGCTTCCTCAGCCAGCCGCGTAAGCGCAGCTTCCGCATCTTGCTTCAGCGCCGTCAGCCGCTCGCTTTCTTCCACCGCCCGGCGCGCATCCGCGTCGCAGCGCTCGATCGCCGCCTCGGCTTCCGCCACATCGCGCTCCAACCCGACCCGCCCGCCTTCCAGCCGGCGCAGCACCGCCGCGGCCACTGCTTCTTCCTCGCGCAACGGCGAGAGCGCATCGCGCGCTTCCTCTGCGGCGCGTTCAGCCGCGCTCGCTTCCGTCGCGGCTTGCGCCGCCGCACGCTCGGCCTCGCGCTGGATAGCTTGCATTTCCGCTTCGCGCTCGCGCGCTTCGCTCCAGCGCCGGTGCAGCAACAGCGCCTCGGTCTCGCGCAACGTTTGCGCGAGGCCGCGATAGCGTTCAGCCTGGCGCGCCTGTTTCTTCAAGCTCGCGGCCTGGCCCTCGATCTCAGCCAAGACTTCATCGAGCCGGGCCAGATTGGTTTCGGCAGCCTTGAGCTTGAGGTCTGCTTCGTGCCGCCGCGCATGCAGTCCGGCGATGCCGGCCGCGTCTTCCAGAATGCGGCGCCGGTTCTGCGGCTTCGCCGCGATCAGTTCTGAGATTTGCCCCTGGCGCACCAATGCCGGCGAGTTGGCGCCGGTGGCGGCGTCCGCGAACAGTAGCTGCACGTCCTTAGCGCGCATTTCCTTGCCGTTGATGCGGTAGGTCGAGCCAAGCCCGCGCCTGATGCGGCGCGACACTTCCAGCAGATCCTCCGTGTTGAACGGCGCCGGCGCACGGCCTGCCGCGTCGGTCAGCACCAGCGTCACTTCGGCGTGCTCGCGCGCGGGTCTGCCGGCGCTGCCGGAGAAAATCACGTCGTCCATGTCCGACGCGCGCATGGATTTGGCGCTGGTCGCGCCCATCACCCAGCGCACGGCCTCAAGAAGATTGGACTTGCCACAGCCGTTCGGGCCGACGACGCCCGTCAGCCCTTGTTCGATCGGCGCGCGCGCCGGATCGACAAAGCTTTTGAAGCCGTGGAGGCGCAGCTCGGTGATGTGCACTTGTGCTGCGCGCCTTCCCGACTAGCTCGACAATTCCGCTTCGATGATCCGCGACAGACCTTCCCAGGTCACCACGCTCGGATCTTCGATCTTGCGGCCGTTGATGATGATGGTCGGCGTGCCTGTGATGTTAAACGGCCGCGCTCCCTCGACGATGCGGCGCACGCGTTCGGCGCCTGCCTCATCGCTGATGCACTGGTTGACTTGTTGCTCGGAAAGCCCAGCCGCCGCGCCGATCTCGATCATCTTCTGGCGCACGCCGTCCATGCTTCCGCCGGCGAACATCGCCTGCTGCTGCCGGAAGAGTTCGCCGATGCGGGTAAAGTATTGCTCGGGTGAGGCGCCGCCGCAGCGCGCCAGCTGGAAGCCGGCGACCGCCACCGCCGCCGGGGGGGTTGGAAACTCGCGGAAGATGATCTTCACGCGGCCAGTGTCGATGTAGGTTTCCTTGAGCTGATCCCACACAGCCGCATGGAACGTCGCACAGTGCGGGCAGGTGGTGGAAGCGTATTCGATGATGGTCACCGGGGCGTCGTCGGCGCCCAGCACCATGTCGTCGGGCGTCGCAGCGGTGCCGCCGCTGGCGCCGTTGCACCCCACCAGCGCCAACGCGCTGACGCCCAAAATCAACTCGCGACGCCCGATGGCGATCATGGCCAAACCTCCAGAAAATCGAGCGGGAGGCATAGAGTTTTTTCGGAGCGGAGGAAACCTCAGCCCTGCGCGACGGCGCGTCCCAGCCGCAGCAATGCGGATTTGAGGCCGGGGTCCCCAACCGGGTCAAGCGCCTGCGCCAGAGCGGCTTCCTCGGCCTGGCTGAGCGGCCTCTCTAGGGGACGCACGTTGGGCGCCGATTTGGCCGCCGCCGTGCGCTGCTCTATCCGCACCGACTTAACCTTGGCCCCGGCGGGTTTGAGCCGCTCGATCAGCAGCGGCGCTTGTTGTTGGAGAAAAGGCGCGAGCGCGCTGGGCGCCCGCAGCGTTAGCACGCCGCCGGAGAGCTTCTCCGGGGTCGCGCGTGCGAAGCTATCTCCAGCCACCTCGGCCCAGCGCCGCTTCAATTCGTTGAGCCCCATGCCGGTCTCTCGCAGCAGCGGCCGCAATAAGGCGGTTACGGCCTTGCCCGCCGCCGGAGCAGGGGCAATGCTGGCTCGACCGCGTTTGCCCGCGAGCGCCTGCGCGGCGCGGGTCTCCGCCTTCGGGTCGGCAGCCGGCTTTTGGGCCGGCGCGAAGCGGTCACGCAGCGACATGGGACCCTGGAGCGAATCGAAAAGCCATGAACAAAGGGTAAAGACGCCCCATGCCCGCGCTCGCACGAAAACCTGCCCGCTCTGTGGATAACCTGAGCGCGACTCGGGAAAACCTCCGAAAATCATTGCTCTCTTGGTACGACAGCCGGGGCCGCGACCTGCCTTGGCGGGCGCGCGGCCGGCTAGCCGAGCCGTATCGTGTGTGGCTCTCGGAGGTCATGTTGAAGCCGACCACCGCGGCAGCGTTGATCAGGAAATAAGCTCGATTCCTGGAGAGTTTGAGGAACGTCTAC
>CALBSY010000355.1 GCA_937967725.1 uncultured Alphaproteobacteria bacterium
GGCCCAGGCCGGTGATCGCGCGCACTTCCTTGATGACTTCGATCTTCTTGTCGCCGGCCGCGGCGAGAACGACCGTGAACTCGGTCTTCTCTTCGGCGGCGGCGGCCGGAGCGGCGCCGCCAGCGGCGGCGACGGCCACCGGAGCAGCGGCGGAAACGCCCCACTTTTCTTCCAAAATCTTCGAAAGCTCAGCCGCTTCGAGGACGGTCAACGCCGAGATATCTTCGACGCTTTTATCGAGGTTTGCCATGATGTTAGTTACCTGCTGACGTTCGTTGTTCTGAATGCGAATTGCGGAATGACGGTTAGGCTGCGTCCTTGGTCGCGTAGGCGTTGAGAACGCGCGCCAGCTGACCGCCGGGCGCCGCCAACACGCCGGCGATCTTGGTCGCGGGCGCCTGCAGCAGGCCAACGATCTTGCCCCGGAGCTCGTCGAGCGAAGGCAGCGTGGCGATCGCCTGCACGCCTTTCGTGTCGAGCAGCTGGTCGCCGAACAGGCCGCCGAGAATGACGAACTGATCTTTTTCCTTGGCGTACGCGACAGCGACCTTGGCGGCGGCAATCGGATCCTCGGAATAGGCGATGGCGGTTGGGCCTGTGAACAAATCACCGACGGCCGCCTTGGGCGTTCCGTCGATGGCGCGTTTCACAAGCCGGTTTTTTACGACCTTCAGCGAGCCGCCGGCTTCACGAAGCCGGTTACGCAGCGCCGTCATATCCGCAACGGTCAGTCCGGAGTAATGGCCGACGACCATCACGCCAGCCCCGGCGAAAACCCCTTTCAGGCTTTCTACCGTTTCGGCCTTCTGAGCACGATCCATTGCGGTCTCCTCAGTTGGGCCCCCGGCCAATCCAGGCGCCCCAGCGCACGCGGACCAGCCGGCCGGCGGAAATGACCCCCGAGCGGCGCGCGGCCCGCGCGCTGCCTGTCCCAGAGGCCGGCCTGCGGGAGAAGGCTTGACAGCCCGCCCCGAAAAACGTCAGCTTCTGTCTATTGCTGGCTCAAGAAAGCGTGAGCTTTCAACGATTTAAGCCACGCGCATGAGGCCCTTTACGGGCACACCACACGGTGGCGCCTGCAGTCTCGGACAGGTATCGACGGGTTAACGGCCCGCCGAACGGGGCGATATGCACGGTTTATTGCACGCCCGCAAGTGGGCGCGGCACGGATTCCTGCGTTTGGCAAGTGCGGTGCACAGACTGCGTCGGGTCAGCCACGGCTTAGCCGCTGCGTCAGCCCTCGCCAGACGTGGGGATGGACACGGCCGGCACCGCCAGCAGCGCGGCCAGCATCGCGAGATACGGCGTCAAATACAGCAGCGGGATGAGGCTTTCGACCATTGCGCGCTCCTTCCCCGCCGGGAGGAGAACCGCCGCAAGAGCGCGCCGTTCCTGGCCGATCGCAGTTCAGCCCGGCTTGTCGCCCACCAGCTTGGCGATCGCTTCCAAGTACGACGCGAACGCCGCCCGGCCCTGTTGGGTTATGCGCGCCCGGGTCAGCGGCTTGCGGTCGACGAAGCCATCGTGGCGCCAAGTCCGCTTTGATTGACAATATGTCCGCTATTTTTTACATATGGTCCAACAAAGCAGACATTGGAGTAGGGTAATGTCCTTTCGAGAGAAGAGCGCTTGGATCGCGCTGGTCACGTACGGGGTCGTGTTTGGCGGCTACTTCCTTGTGCTGTTCCAGAACTGGCAGGACAGCTACGGCCGCTTCCTGAGCATCGGGTTGTTGGTCGGCGCGGTGATCGCGCTCATCGTCATTGCGACCGTGCTGACGATCGTGGCCGCCCTCCTCAACCCAAAGGAAGCGAACGCACCGGCCGATGAGCGCGAAACGCTGATCGATCTCAAGGCCGAGCGCATCGCCTCGTACACGCTGTCCGTCGGCGTGTTGCTGATGATCGGCGCGCTGTTGCTCGGCTGGAACCCCCACCTGGTCGCCAACCTGCTGCTCGCTGCGCTGGTCGTATCAGAACTGGTGAAAGCCGGCGCCCAGATCGCCTACTTCCGCGCGGGCGCGTGATGGCGATCGAAAACGAAATCCGGCGCCTGCGCTTCGAGCACGGCGAGATGACGCAAGCGCAATTGGCCGAGCGCATCGGCATGACGCGCCAGACCGTGATCGCAATCGAGCAGAACAAGTACGCGCCCTCGCTCGAGGCCGCTTTCCGCATCGCGCATGCATTCGGCGCGCCGTTGGAGAGCGTGTTCCGGTGGAAGGCGGACTAGCCCGTAGGCGGGGTAGAACCGGCCCGCGGGATTTTGCAAATCGCCAGCGAAGTCATAAAATGACGCCGAGGCCTGCTGGCAGGCCCGATGCGCCGCCCAAATTGCCCGGTCTGGAGGCCCCCAATGATCGATATCCTAGTTAGCACGCTAGTTCAGGCGGCGCTTGGAGAACCACAGGAAACGCCGGTCACGGATGCGCCGGCAGCAGTGGAGGCCGCAAGTCCCGATGCAACGGGGGCCGACGAGCAAGCCGCGCGGCGCGAAGCGCGTCATCGGCGGCGCTGCCGCATGGAAGTCGTAACCGGTTCTCGGCTACCCGCTACGACTTGCAGCAGCAATGCACAAGACCAACGATGGGAGGCAGAAGCTCGCTGGCAGCTTCAGCGCATCATCCCAAACCCCACGCAACCTGAGTGAGCGTTGGGGGCAGTCGCGCGAACTATTTAGGCAGGCTTGTAGCCAAAATGCGATATCCAAGGCGCGAGTTTGTGCAGGTGAGGCGCTAGGAACGGCCCATATGAACGCCAGCTGCCACTGCCATCGTACAAGTCTTGGGTAAGTTGCGGAGCACTCACCGTCGAAAGCGGACGTCGATTGGCCCGTTCGGAAAAGCGCGCCATCTCCTCCTGCCAATCGATGCCAATGAACTCGCACAACTTCGAAACCGTCCCCCTCAGATCACCGACAACATCTTCATAACGGCAGAGCAGCGGAGCGAGCCGCGTATTGCGCTGACTCAACGAGAACAGATGCATCACCGCGCAATAGAGGCTAACGGCGCCCTCTAGCGTACAGAATTCGTAAGTGGCGCTGTTCATGCCAAACCGGCGCCTAAAACAGCTAATCACAACGTCGCGCGGATCGCGGACGGCGAAGATGACCTTAGCCTCGGGAAAGAGCGTCGGGATAAACCCCGCGAACACACTGTTAAGCGGCATCTTATCAATAAAGACTTTGTCCTCCAGTGAAGGCCGCCGCTGAACTATGCGACGCCAGTATGCCGCGCGGATGTCCTGATAGCCGAACTGCTTTCTTGCCTCGAAAGCTTTGAAGGGATCGGGGTGGTTCAGGAAAGGCTGTATCGCTTGACGCAAGGCGTCAGTCTCATCCGACGTGACGACAGCTCGATTCCCAGACAAGCACTGTTCCAACAGCGTTGTTCCGGTCCGAGGGAAACCCAAAAGGAATACATGCTTTGCTGGGGAAGGAGCGCCGGCGCTCTCCTCCTGCATCGGCGGTGAAAGCCTTCCAACGGACAAAGTCAGGCGCTCAACCAAACTTTGAAAGCTCCCGGCCCGGTTCATATTCGAACGCTCGTAGGCTTCTCTCAACAGTCGTTTTGACGAGGCGTACTGCTCAAACGCAGCCTCGAAGTCACCGTCGCGATCCGCGATATCCGCGAGTGTTCCGATCGCGCGCGCGCGTATCGTTGCATCCGTGTCCGCTTCCTCCAGTATCCAATTCAGCTGGGCCTTCGCGGCGCGATCCGCGCCAGCATGGAATTGTGCTCTAGCCAATGAAAGCGCCGTACCTGCGTTCGGGAGAAGTTCGAACGCGCGCTCGCCACATCTTTGTGCGACTTCGTCAGCACCTCGCGCAGTCGCCTCGATCGAAATGAGCTCGAGAAGCTCACTTTGTTCAGCTACTCCGTTTGCCCCATCGGCGATCTTCTCGGCAGCGGAGTAATCGCCTTCGGCAACCTCAACCAATACCAGCGCTTCCCTCGACGGATGATGTTCCGGCTGTTGAGCCAAGACGATGCGAAACTCGCGCCGCGCCCGGTCGAACCGCTCGAACGCGCGATAGAGCTGCCCCAGCTTGAAGGCGAGTACTGGGGCATCGGGTGCGATCGTCTTGCCTTCCTCCAGCAGCGAACGCGCTTCCTCCATCCTCCCCGAGAAATGCAAAAGGTCGGCGAGGAAAAGAAGGATTTCGAGGTTACGCGGAGCCAAGACGCGCGCGCTCCGCAACTTCTCCATGGCGAGCGGCGTGTCGCCCTGGCGCGCAGCGTCCGCCGCCGCCTGCCAAAGCGCACGAACATCCGCCTTTGTGCTGTTTCCCTTGGACATGGCAAACGTGTCCGTTGCCTCATCGTCGCGCAAGTGTGCAGTCAGCATAGCGCGGTGGCAAACGAGGTGTCAGAACTGGCTGGTAGGCGAGCGCCCGCTTGGCGGTATCAGCCTGGGCCGCCGCTACCTTTTGATCGGCAGCCAGATCTCAACAGTGCCAAGTCCCGTCTCTGGATTGAAATCGGCGCCGTAGCGCTCAAAAAAATCCGGAGCGGCCGGATCGGGCCGCGCATGCTGGCGCCCTGATTTCGGCAACCAGTCATTCAACACGCTGTCCATGCTTTGGCGAATTTCACCGATCGGCCCCGTGTGAGCGAAGACGGCGTAGTGTTGCGCCACGATGCGCATACGGCTGAGTGCGGGATGCACCGGCGCGAACGCGCCGACGACGAAGCCGGTAACGTATGTAAAAACGTTCTCGCCATTGAGAACATCGTACCAGACGCCATAGGCATCGCCGCCGACGCGGCCCGTGACATACGCCGCTTGTGAGCGCAAATCCGCCCACTGCGCCGGAATGAGTGACAATTTGTCCGGCGGATATCGCTTGGCCAATCCCACCGCCTGAAAAGCGGCGCGATCCATGACACGAGGTTGGCCAAGCGCCGCCATTAGCCCTGCGCCGTGGCGTTGGCCGGATCGATGCGCACGCCCGGGCCCATCGTCGTGGAGATGGCGACCTTCTTCACGTACGTCCCCTTCGCGCCCGACGGCTTGGCCTTCGCCACAGCGTCCACAAACGCTTTCACGTTCTGGCGGATTTGTTCTTCGCTGAAGCTGGCCTTGCCCACGCCAGCGTGAATGATGCCGGCCTTCTCGACCCGAAACTCGACCGCCCCGCCCTTGGCGTCGGCGACGGCCTTTTTCACATCCATAGTCACCGTGCCGACCTTCGGGTTCGGCATCATGCCGCGCGGACCCAGCACTTTGCCGAGCCGGCCCACCAGCGCCATCATGTCCGGCGTGGCGATCAGGCGGTCGAAATCGATCGTCCCGCCATTGATGGTCTCGAACAAATCCTCGGCGCCGACGATATCGGCGCCCGCGGCCTTGGCCTCCTCCGCTCTTGGTCCCTTGGCGAACACGGCGACGCGCGCCTTGCGCCCGGTGCCGTTCGGCAACGAGACCACGCCGCGCACCTGCTGATCCGGATACTTCGGATCGACACCCAGATTCATCGAGACTTCGACGGTCTCATCGAATTTGGCGTTGGCGCGGTCCTTGATCAGCTTCACCGCTTCATCGAGCGTGTGCAGTTTGCGGCTATCGATGCCAGCGTGGCTCTTGGCCATGCGCTTCGTGGTTTTCACCGTCTTGGTGGGAGCTTGCGCCATCGGTCTACTCCACCACTTCCACGCCCATTGAACGGGCGGTGCCTGCAATCATCTTGGCGGCTTGATCGAGATCGGCGGCGTTCAGATCCTTCTGCTTCGCCTTCGCGATGTCCTTGCACTGGGCCATCGTGATCTTGCCGACATTGTCGCGCCCCGGTGTTTTCGACCCCGAGCCTGGCTTCTTCGCCGTCGACATCTTCGCCGCCTTCTTGATCAGGAATGACGCTGGCGGCGTCTTGATCTCGAAGGTGAAGCTCTTGTCCTGGTAATAGGTGATGATGACTGGGCACGGATCGCCCTTGTTCATGTCCTGCGTGCGGGCGTTAAAACCCTTGCAGAATTCCATGATGTTCAGACCGCGCTGACCGAGCGCGGGACCGATCGGTGGTGACGGGTTGGCGGCGCCAGCCGGCACCTGGAGCTTGATCTGCCCCAGAACCTTCTTAGCCATGGTGGCCTCTCGCTTAACGCCGGGAGATCGCTAAACCGCCCGGCCTGAGTGGGTGCGCGGTCCGGGTGGCTCACCCTCCCGCGCGGGAAGCGGGGCTTATAGGCGCCTAACTCGGACTTGTCGACAGCGCGTTCAGCCGCCGAGCATAGCGCCCAGGATGCCGGTCACTGCGCCCATGGTCGCCACCCAAAGATCGGCAAGCAGCCGCCCGAGGCTGGCCGCCACCGCGTTCGGCGTGAACACCAACAGCGCCAACGCCGCCACGGCGATCGCGATCAGCACGCCTGCGCCGGCGCGGCGGGGGATGGGTCTGGCCATAGGCGGACCCTGCCCCGGCGCTGTCTCGCGCGCCAGAGCTAACCCCAGCCGCTCACAGAAAACGGCCGCGGCTTGCGCCGCGGCCGAAGTCCGAGAGGGTTCAAAAGCGCCTGCTAGAAGTCGAACCGCAGCCGCGCGCCGATCACGCGGCCCTTGTTCAGCGGCGAGAAGGTTGGTGGCGGCAATGGACCGGCGCCGTCACCGCCGAACAGCGAACCCGGGAACACGGCGCTGTCCGGCAGTTGCGTATCGCCGCCGAACGTCGCCTCGTCCGTCAAGTTGTTGCCATAGAGCGAGAACGACCAGTTTCCGTCGTTGGGACGCCAAGTGAAGTTGGCGTCGATGATGTCGGCCTCGTTGAGTACGCCGCGGTTGTTATCGGTGTAAAAGTTTGCGTCGCGGTGATTGTAGCTCACGCGGCTCGATAGCACGCCGCTCATAATCGGCAGATCGTGGAAGAGCGAGATGCCGTAGGTCCACGGCGCCAGACGCGGGATCTCAAGATCGGCGTCCGCTGCGGTGACTACGCCGTCTCCGTTCAAGTCCGCCGTGACAGAATCATACTCACCTTCCGTGTATCCAGCTTGCAGCTGGATCATGAAGTTTTCCGTGAGCGCGAAGCGCGCCTCCAGTTCGGCGCCCCAGATCGTGGCGTCGCCCGCATTGACGATGACCTGCTGCACGCCAGAGCCCGGCTCCGGAACATTCGTCTCGCGCTGCATGTCGTCGATCTGGTTTTGGTAGATCGCCAGGTTGATCCGGCTGCGACCGTCGAAGAAATCCTGCTTCCAGCCGATTTCGTAGGAAGTCTGTTCTTCAGCGTCGAATGGCGTCGGCGCACCCGACCCGACGGCCGGATTGAGCGTCGTGACGCGGAAGTTGACGCCACCGCTGCGGAAGCCCCGTGCGGCGTACGCATAGAGGTTGGTGTCTGGGTTTGGCTGCCACTGCAGGCCGATGCGCGGCGAGACGTCCTCCCACGAAAGGTCGAAGGGGGAGTCGGAGAAATTCAGTGTGCGGTTGTCGATGCTGCCGCCCACCGTGAATTCTCCCGGGACCACCGTGGCGCCGTCCAAGTTGTCGGTCGCCGCCCGAACGCGGGAGATGCGCGCTTCCTTGTTTTCCTGCGTGTAGCGCACGCCAAGATTCAGCGTCAGCTGATCGTTGAGATGCCAGTCGGCGTTGGTGAAAAGGCCCCAAGTGGAGAACCGGCCCTCACCGCCGCCAACGCGCCGCAACAAGCCCAGCACCAAGTTGCGCTCTTCGATGTAGAAAAGATTCTGCTCGAAGATGTAATGCCCGAGAGTCAGGTCAACCGGACCGAATGTGCCGGCGTAGCGAAGCTCGTTGCTCCATTGATCCTGTTCCTGCACGGCGCGCGAATGGAAGCCGAAGTTCGGCGTCGCATCGATATCGCCCGAAGAAATGCCTTCGTAGTCCCGCCAACTGGCAATATTGGTGACGGTGCCATCGCCGAGACCGACATCCCAGTTCGCTTCCAGAATCGCCTGCTCCCAATCGCCAGCGCCGTAGCCGCGGTTGTCGATCGAGAAATCGAAAGAATCGCGTGAGAACAGGGCATGGTTCTGAGCCGCCGGGCCGTCGCCGTCGGACGAGCCTTGCTCAAGCCGCAAGGTCAAATCGAGGTTCGGGGTCGGGGTCAGGCGAACAGCGCCGCGATAAATCCGCATCTCGCCCGCGCCGAACTGCGATCCGTCAAAATCGTTTTCGAACCAGCCTTCGTCTTCGTTGTAATAGGTCGAGAACCGCGCGCTCAGCACGCCCGGCATCAGCGGGACGTTGAGCGTCAGATCAGCGATGTAGTTGAGCCCAGTTTCAACCGCGACACCACCGCTGAGTTCAAACTCGTCGCTCGGCGCGGCAGTGCGGATGACGACCGCGCCGCCGGTCACGTTGCGGCCGAAGAGCACGCCCTGCGGCCCACGCAGCACCTCGATGCCGGCGAGGTCGAAATTGTCGGCGAGGATACCGGCGTTAATGCCAAGATACATGCCATCGATGAAAACGCCGACTGTCGGGTCAATCGATGGAATGGAGCTGTTGATGCCAAGACCGCGAATTGAGAAGTTCGCAATACCACGCGCGGTGCCGATATCTTCCAACTGCACATTGGGCATCACGTAGGTGAGGCTCTGCAGGTCCTGGTAGTTCAACGCTTCGAGTTGGTTCTCGCCAAACGCCGTCACGGCGACTGGCACGTCCTGTACGTTGCGCTCGCCATGCTTCAGCGCCGTCACGACGACTTCCTCGCCCGCCGCTTCAACGGCGCCTTGCGCCGCCGCGTTTGGTGCTAGCCCCAAAATGCCGCCGGCCCCTAATGCGGCGGTGATGACAGCGCCGAAGCGCGCGCCGAACCCCGCGCGCTGGGCGATGCACTCCGCCTGATGACGCCCGCGTTCACCGAGCCCTCCCCCTCCGCAGTCGGGGCCCGCCCCCGCGGTGCGCGCGGCACGCCCTGAGTATCG
>CALBSY010000356.1 GCA_937967725.1 uncultured Alphaproteobacteria bacterium
TCCGAAAACGAAACGAAAGAAAAAAGAGCGCCGCACATCGGCTTGGGGGGGCCCCGTTCGTCCCTCGGACGAACATGAAACAAGGAGAAGACAATGCCAGCGCCAGCACAAGTGACTCTGCCAAGTGATCGCGAAGTTCGCGTCATGCGTCAGTTCAAGGCGCCGCGTCAGCTCGTTTACGACGCGCACGTAAAGCCCGAACTCATTCGGCAGTGGCAGGTCGGCTACCCAGGCTGGGACATGCCGGTGTGCGAAATGGATGTTCGCGTAGGCGGAAAATACAAATGGCGGTGGAAGAACCAGGAAGACGGCAAGCAGTTTGGCTTCTTCGGCGCTTTCACCGAGGTGAACGCGCCGTCACGACTGGCGCACGACCAATACTACGATCCGGGTGACATGGATTATTCGATGCCAGTGGGCGATCCATGCATCGTCTCGCTTGATCTGAGTGAACAAGACGGCGTCACCACCCTCGTCTGCACCATGAAGTTCGCCTCGAAAGAGGCGCGGGACGGCGCTGTCGCCACCGGGATGACCGATGGTATGGAATACAGCTATTCCCGCCTTGACGACATGTTCGCGCGGCAGGCGGCGTGATGGCCAAGGGCAGAAAGGCTGCGCCGGATGCCGCCGCCTTTCTGCGAGCGCTCCAGCATCCTCTGAAAGCCGAGATCGAGGCGGTCAGATCGATCATACTGGGCGTCAGCGCTGCGATCGCCGAAGAGATCAAATGGAACGCGCCAAGCTTCCGCACCGAGAAAGATTTCTTCGCGACCATCAATTTGCGCTCCAAGGATCGTGTGCAGGTCATTTTCCATCTCGGCGCCAAGGTGCGTCCGGGGCTCAAGGCGTTCGCGATTGACGATCCGAACGGCTTGATGGCGTGGCGCGGCAAGGATCGCGCGCTAGTGACGGTCGGTGCGGGGCGCGATATTGCTGCCAATCGCACAGCGCTGGAGGCGATCGTGCGCGGTTGGATCAAGCAACTCTGATGGCGGCCAGTAAGAGAGCCGCGCCGAAGATGGCGAAGAGGGCGCCGGCGCCGGACCCAAAGTCGGTGCTCGCCGAGCTAAAGCGCAGCGGCTCCGCTTCCTACAAAGACGACATGTTCAAGCGCTATGGCATTGTCACCAAGGCGCCGGCCTACGGCGTGACAGTCGCGACCCTGCGCGCCATGGCCAAGCGCATTGGCAAAGACCACGCGCTTGCGGAGGCGTTGTGGGCCAGCGGCGTGCATGACGCACGCATGCTAGCGACCATGATCGACGACCCGGCTGACGTGACGCCTGCTCAGATGGAGCGCTGGGTCAAGGACATGGACAATTGGGGCATCGTCGACACGGCTTGCTTTCACTATTGGGACCGCACGCCGTTCGCGCACAAGCAGATAGCGAAATGGTCGAAGGCGAAAGACGAGTTCGTCAAGCGCGCGGCGTTTGCGCTGCTGGCGTCGTGCGCCGTGCATAAGCAAGGGACGGATGCGGATTTCCTGCGCGGATTGGAACTGATTGAGCGGGAAGCGCATGACGGGCGCAATTTCGTGAAGAAGGGCGCGAGCTGGGCGCTGCGCGCGATCGGCGGCAGGAAAACCCCGAAGCTGCGAACAGCTGCGCGCGAAGCGGCGAAGAGGCTCGCTGCGTCGGACGACCCAAGCGAGCGTTGGATCGGCAAGGATGCGATGCGGGCGTTCGCCAAGGCGCGCGCATAAAGGAGGGCGGCATGATCAGGAAAGTCGCGTTCACGATGTTTCCGATGACCGACGTGGCGCGGGCGCGGAAGTTCTACGAGGAGACGTTGGGGCTCGCCATCGGCAGCCATGGCAATCGCGGGGAGCAATGGTGGATCGAGTACGATCTGCCCGAGGGGGGCTGCATCGCGCTGCAGAACTTTGACGACGCCCAACCAGGAGGATCGGGCACGCTGGCGCTTGAGGTGGAAGACCTGGACGCTCTGATGGCGCATTTGACGGCCAACGGGGTGGCCTTCAAAGGCGACGTCGTGCACGGGCCCAACTGCCGCATGGCGATGTGCAGCGATTCAGAGGGCAACCCGCTGCTGCTGCACCAGCTCAATCCGAAATAAGCTTACTCCGAGGGCAGACGGCTGCGTAGTGTGTCATCGCCGATGTCGGCGTCGTGGAACTCGGCTGCGCCCGGCTCATAAGCGACGGGTTCAGCACGCTGTTCCGTGCTGGCGCAGGCGGCGAGCGCCATCAGCAGAAACGCCGCCACTACGAGCGCCGCGATGCTTGAGTAACCTTGTCCGGCCATGGATGTGCTCCGTGACGCGGAAACTGCAAGGGCCGGGCCGCTAGTCTGTCGGCAACTGGATTAACGACGCCGGCGCGCCGTGGCGTTCGGGCCAGTCCGCCCAGGCGACGTCGGTCGGACCCACAGCGAAGGCAACGACGCGCCAGTGATCGCCTTGCCGGCGCAACAGCGCGTAGGTGGCGCCAGCCCCATCCAGTGCGCCGTCAGCGGCGCGTTGAGCATAGCGCGTCTGCGACCAGTCGATTGCTGCGCCCTCAGGCGTCCACGGCTGAGCAACCAGCCAAGCCCAATCGTCCTCGATGCGCATCAGCTGCACACTAAACGACACGGGCTGTCCAATCTCTTCCGCGACCGCCGGCGCCAGCGCTGCAGTGAGCGCTTGTTCCATCGGATCAAGCGCATCGGCGCCCTGGCCGCTCGGCGAATTGGCGGGCTCGGCCGGACCGGACGCGGGCGGCGAACAGGCAGCGGCCAGCGCAGCCAACACTAGGATCATCGCCCGCATGCTTAGGCTCCCGCTTCGGTTTTCTCGCGCAGGTTCTTCTCAAGCCAGTGGATGGAGTAATCGCCGTTGATCACGTCCGGCTCGTTCATCAAGTCGCGGAACAGCGGCAGCGTCGTGTCGACGCCGGTGATCACCATCTCGTTGAGCGCCCGTCTGAGGCGCATCAGGCATTCGGCGCGGTCACGGCCATGCACGATCAGCTTGCCGATCAGCGAGTCGTAGTTGGGCGGGATGGCGTAACCAGCGTAGATGGCGCTGTCCAAACGCACGCCGAGGCCGCCAGGCGGGTGGAAGCCGGTGATGCGGCCAGGGGATGGCCGGAAAGTGCGCGGGTCTTCCGCGTTGATGCGGCACTCGATGGCGTGGCCGTTGAACTTCACGTCCTTCTGCTTCACCGAAAGCGGCGCGCCGTCGGCGATGCGGATTTGCTCGCGCACTAGATCGAGGCCGGTGATCATCTCGGTGACCGGATGCTCGACCTGAAGGCGCGTGTTCATCTCGATGAAATAGAATTCGCCGTCTTCGTACAGGTACTCGACAGTGCCGACGCCCAGATAGCCGAGCTTCTCGATCGCATCGGCGGTGATCTTACCAATCTTGGCGCGATCC
>CALBSY010000357.1 GCA_937967725.1 uncultured Alphaproteobacteria bacterium
ACGCAGTCGGGCGATGCAGAAACCGAAGTCAATCCACTCGCACTCTCGGCGCGATTGCGTTGGGCGGTGCGCACCGATGCGCCCGCCTGGGACGAACTCGAACCGCCGGCTTTAGCGCCGCGCGCGGAGGTCGAATGGACAAAGCTCTCCTGAGGCGCGGTTTCTACGCCGTCGCGGTTGTCATCATCGCCGCGCTCGCGGTCGGCCTCTATAAGGCCAAGACAGACGCCGCGCGCACCGAGACGCATGTGCGCCAATTGCAGCGGCAGATCGAGGACCGCGAAGCGGACCTGCGCGCGCTACGCGCTTAGATCGCGCAGCTTGAAAGTCCCGCGCGCATCGAGTCTTTACCGGAAAGTCACCTCGGCGTCGCGCCTGGCAGCGAGAGCGTAGCGCTGCCGGAGTCGCAAATCGGACAGCGCTTGCCCGCGCCGCGCGCGGCGGAGCGAGAGGAGTGAGGCCGTTCGCCCCCGGGCGCGCCTTCATGGCGCCGGCTCTGCAGGATGCGCCGCTGGAAGCGGCGCCAGCGCGCAACCGCGTGAGGTTTCTCGCCGTCGGTATCTTCGCGGCGCTGCTCCTGCTTGCAGGCCGCGCGGTGCAGTTGGCTTTTTCCGGCGACCCGCTAGCCGCGCCGCGCGGCGTGGCCGCCGCTGTCGCCATCCCGCGCGCCGACATTGTTGATCGCAACGGCGTGCTGCTCGCCACTACCGTGCGCGCCTACGCGCTGACCGCGACGCCGTCGCGCACTTGGAATGCGGAAGAGACTGCGCGCCGTTTGCGCGGACTTTTTCCCGATCTCGATCAGGCCGCTACCGTGCGCCGGCTCACCGATGCTTCGCGGCGCCTTGTCTACCTGCGCCGTGGCCTGACGCCCAACCAGCGCGAACAGGTTCACGCGCTCGGTTTGGCTGGCATCGGCTTTGAAGCGGAGGACCGCCGCGTTTACCCGCAGGGCGCACTGGCCGCACACGCGCTGGGCTTCACCGACGTGGACCTGAATCCACTTGCTGGGGTCGAGCGCGGTCTCGATGCGCAAATCCGCGCGGCGGGCGAGGCGGGCAGGGCAGTGCGGCTCTCGCTCGATGTGCGCATGCAATACGCGTTGGAGGAAGAACTGATTGCAGCGGCGCGCGCAGCTGGCGCCACCGGCGCGTCGGGCATCCTGCTCAACGGACGCACAGGTGAAGTGCTGGCGTTGGCGTCCTGGCCGCGTTTTGACCCAAACGACGCCGGCGCCGCTTCGGATAATGCGCGACGTGATCGCGTCGCCGGTGACGTGCACGAACTCGGTTCGACCATAAAGCCGTTCACTGTCGCCATTGCGCTGCAGGAGCAGGTGACGAGTTCGGGTGAACTCTTCGATCTCTCGCAGCCGTTCGACATCGACGGCCACGTGATCGAGGACCACGAACCGGTCGCGGGCTTAGCCAGCCTTCGCGATATCCTCGCGCGCTCTTCCAACATCGGCGCAGCACGCTTGGCGTTGCGCGTTGGCGGGGCCCGGCAGCGATCGTACATAGAGAGCCTAGGCCTCACCCAGCCTGCTGGGTTGGAGCTTGCGCGCAATCAAGCGCCGTTGGCGCCTCATGCGCGCGGCCGCCGCGACGTGGCGGGGTTAGGCTTTGGTTACGGCCTCGCCGCAACGCCGGCGACCCTCGCCAGCGCCTACACCGTGTTCGCGAACCAGGGTGCGCGCGTGGCGCCGACGCTGATCGCCCGCGCCCGCGACGCCGACATCGAGCGCCACGACGTGTTCACGCCAGAGGTAACGCGCCAGCTTCTCGTCTATATGCGCGCGGCCGTCACCGACGGCACCGGCCGCGCAGCGGACGTTCCTGGCTTGGCCGTTGCCGGCAAGACTGGCACTGCGGAGATGTTCTCGGCCGGTGCGGGTTACGACGAAAGCCGCAATTTCTCCTCCTTCGCGGGCGTATTTCCAGCCAATGATCCACGTTACGTCGTGGTGGTCGCGCTGGACGGTGAGGGTGAAGGCGATGTCGGCGGCCAGGTCGCCGCCCCGGTCGTGGCGCGCACGCTCCGGCGCATCGCACCGATGCTCGGCCTCAGGGTGGAGCCTCGCGCCCCGGCGCGCTAAAGCAACGGGCGCTAAATCCGCCTCAGTCTGATGGCATGCGCAGAGCAAATTTAGCGCCCAAGTTTGCTTTAGAAACTCTAGCGTCTAAAGCGTCTCCGACGCTTTCGGGAGATGGAATGAAGCTCGGCGATCTGTTTTCCACCGGCGTCCCGTCGGGCGCGGCGGATGTGGACATCGCCGGGCTGACTGCGGACTCGCGCAAAGTCCAACCAGGCTTTCTCTTCGCCGCGCTCAGGGGAGTTGCGGCGCACGGACGCGATTTCGTAGCGCAGGCGAGAGCGAACGGCGCCGTTGCGGTCCTGTCCGCAGGTGATCTCGGCGCCGATCCAGGCATCCCGCACGTCGTGGCGGACAATGCGCGCCGCGCCTTTGCGTTGGCCGCATCTGCATTCTTGCCGCACCGCCCGAAAACGGTGGTCGTGGTCGACGG
>CALBSY010000358.1 GCA_937967725.1 uncultured Alphaproteobacteria bacterium
GATTCAGGTCAACATGGATCGCCCGCTGCAGATCGGCAGTTCGCTCGTTTACGGCTGTCACGAGGGCTATCCCGGCCATCACGTGCAGGGCATCTACAATGAGCGCAATTATCGCGAGCGCGGCTGGGTCGAGTATTCGGTGGCGCCCCTTTATGCGCCGGTAAGTCCGCTCAACGAAGGCGGCGCCAATTATGGCGTCGAACTCGCTTTCCCCGGCGACGAGCGCATGCGGTTCGAGCGCGACGTGCTTTATCCGCTCGCTGGGCTTGATCCGCATGTAGCCGTAGAGAACGCAGCAATGCGCGCAGCGCTCGACGATCTAATGGGGGTCGGCGCTACCATAGCCGCTCTCTATCTCGACCGCGAGATCGATCGCGAGCGCGCCATCGAACTGAAGCAGCGCTACGAGTTGATGTCGCGCGAGCGCGCCGAGCAAAGTCTGCGCTTCGTCGAGCGCTACCGCGCTTACGTGATTAATTACGACCTGGGCGAAGCTCTGGTGCGAGACTATGTCGAGCGCGCGGGTGCGACGCCTGACGAACACTGGGCCGCCTTCGAGCGGATACTGACTGAACCGACTTTGCCGACGGACTTGCTGCCATGACGCCTGACTTCCGCTTCATCGATACTAACGCGATCAGGCTCCGCGCCGCCGTGAAAGGCGAGGGGCCGCTCATTGTCATGGTGCATGGTTTTCCCGAGAGCTGGTATTCGTGGCGCCATCAAATGGCGCCGTTCGCAGCGGCGGGATTCACGGCGTGCGCGATCGATGTGCGCGGCTATGGCGGCTCGGACAAGCCGCACGAGATCGACGCGTACTCGATGCAGCAGATGACGGCCGATGTCGCCGGCGTGATCGACGCGTTGTCGCCGAACGCGCCAGCGGTGGTGATCGGTCACGATTGGGGCGCGCCGATCGCATGGCACACGGCGGTGTTGCACAAGGATAAGGTGCGCGGCGTCGCTGGTCTTTCGGTGCCGTACACGCCTTTGGCGCTGGCGCCGCTCAACCAGATCTTCAAGGCGATGTTCACCGATCAGGGCAAGTTCTTCTACATGTCCTACTTCCAGGACGAAGGCGTCGCCGAAGCCGAGTTCGAGGCCGATGTACGCGGCGCCTTGCGGCGGCTTTATTTCGCGTCGTCGGCAGACTCGCATGGGTTGTGGACCCGGCGCGAGAAGCCGGTGGGCGAGCCGATGCTGCAGGGGCTCGACGATCCCGATCCATTCCCGGCGTGGATGAGCGCCGAGGACATCGACTATTATGTCGGGGAGTTCGAGCGCTCCGGTTTCCGCGGGCCAATCAACCGTTATCGCAAGTTCGAGCGCGACCGGGCGATGATGAGCGAAGTCCTGGATCGGATCGTCCATCAGCCGTCGCTGTTCATCGCCGGCGAACAGGACATGGTGCTGAAAATGTTCGGCAGCGGCGATGCCGCCGCGATCGAGGAGCGCATGCGCGAAGTCTGTTCCGACCTGCGCGGCGTCCACCTTATCCCCAACACAGGTCACTGGACGCAGCAGGAAGCGCCAAAGGAGACGACTGGTTTGTTGATCGACTGGCTGGCGACACTCTGAGCATAGGCAAAGCCAATAGCAGACGCGGATTCAATCTATGGATATAGGCGTTGCCTATAAGCGTTGGCTCTCCAAATAGGAGCTAGTATCGCGGGAGCCGTCCATGCCAAAGACTCGTAATAATCTGCCGGACAACACGCGCAAGGCGATGGTCTCGCTGCTCAATGCGCGCCTGGTCGATACGATCGACTTGCGGTTGGCGCTGAAGCAGGCGCACTGGAACGTGAAAGGGCCGAACTTCATCGGCCTGCACGAATTGTTCGACGCCGTGCAAGTGCGCGTGGCCGATTTCGTCGATGACATCGCCGAGCGCGCCGTGGCGCTGGGCGGCGTGGTGGATGGCACGGTGCAGGGCGTTGCGAAAAGTACGCAGCTTGAACCGTATCCCGCCGACATTACCGATCAGAAGGCGCATGTCGAAGCCGTGTCGGATCGCCTCGCGGCCTACGGCAAACTGGCGCGTCAGGCGATCGACGCCGCCGACGAAGCCGGCGACAAGGACACGGCCGATCTGTTCACGGGGATTTCGCGCCAGATCGACAAGGACCTCTGGATGGTCGAGGCGCACCTCAATTGATCAAAGTGTTTTCGCGATTTGTGTGATTGCATCGTAAGCAGCCGTTACGTCTGCTTCGGTGCAATCGAACTGCCCGCATTGGAAGCGGATGGCAACGGCGCCGTCGACGCGGGTCTGCGTGAGATAGATGCGGCCGTCCGCGTTGATGGCTTCGACGAGCCCCAGATTGAGCGCATCGAGATCAGTTGCGCCCTCAGGGTTATAGCGGAATGAGAAGAGGGAGAATGACGGCTCGGTGACGATATCAAAATCGGCTGTCCCGCGCAGGCGTTCACATAGATTGCGCGACCAGGCGACGTGGTTACGGATCATCGCGCGCAAGCCTTCAAGGCCGTAGGCGCGCAGCAGGAACCACACTTTGAGCGCTCGA
>CALBSY010000359.1 GCA_937967725.1 uncultured Alphaproteobacteria bacterium
CGCTTGCGTTTCTTGATTTTGACCTTATCGAGCGGCGTGGAGTCGCCGAGTTCGTTCAGCTCCTGCGCGATCGAGAACAATTGAGACAGCATCGCACGGACGTTTTTGCGTTGGCCGGGCGTCCACACATCGAGGAAGGCGGCGACTTCCGCCGGCTGCATCTGCCGGACGTGCTTATGTCCGACCGTAATCGACCATGCGAACACCGGACGCAGCGAACGAATGTAAAGCCGGCGCGTGCGCGGCTCGATCGTGTACCACTCGTCGCGCCCGCCTTCGCCTGGCGACATGGATGCGTCGAGCGTGCGCACCTTGCCCTGAACGGCGTCGAGCAGCGTTTGCCCTCCCCATTTGCGCATAAGCCAGGGAATCGAGCCTTTGCGCGTGACGGCCGCCGGCAGCGACGCGGCTTTGTTGCCGCCCTTGGTTGCTTGTAGCGCTTTGTACAGCGCGTCAGCGTCCTCAATAATGCGCGCAATCTCGCGCGCGGATTCGGTGCGATCGAGACGGGCGTCTAAGTCGCCGATCGTGTCGCCATCGGCGCGGCGAAAGCCCTCGACCGGCAGTTTAGTTTGAGACGGCCAACCTGAGGGGCGCAAACGGGCCGGCACTTCGAACAGGACGCGATAGGTCCCGTCTGCGCGCGGGCGCTTGGTGACATAGTAGCCCAGCCAGAGCGAGGCGGATGGCATCCGGGTTGACCGTCCAACTTTCTTCTGTTTCGCGCTCGGCATGAACTTCACCTGATAGGGCCGCGTCAACGTCCGAGGCGCGCCAGCGGTCGCGCTCGATCGGTTTCGGGAATGAACCGGCCGCCACGCGGCGGCGCAGCGTTTGCGGTCCCCAGCCCGTGCGTTCGCGGACTTCCGCGCCCGTGAGCCAGCGTTCGTGATTCCCTCTCGACATGGCGGACGAATATCGTCCGCGTCCGCTAATGGACGGTTTTCGTTTGGTTTATTATATCTTGACGCGGCTATAGGGATTTGGTCACGTGAGGCTACGTAGGCGGTTGCCACCGCTTGCGTTTTCAGCCCGAGCCGCCGGCCGCGATGCTGCGGCGCTGTCGGCGGCTCCCCCTGAGAACGTGCGGCGACGCGCCGCTGACGGACGGATTTCGTCAGCGCAAGTGAGGGCGCGGCAGACGGTAAACCGGCCACATGGGCGTGCGCGGCGAAACAGGGCCATAATCGAGCCTGCGCGAGGGTACGTGAGCGCGCGCGGTTTCCACGTGGCGAGCCTTGGAAATTAAGGACGAGCGCCGAGAGCGCTCGCACGTGGCGGCTACGTGAGCAGGCGGACCGGTTTGCTGGCGGTTAATACGATCTTCCAGGTTGGCGCATCTGAGTTGCGCGCCGCCTCGTCGTCTGCGTCGAGGCTCAACATCGCCAGCGAAACGACATCGCCGACAGGCACACGGCCCTCACGTATCGCCGCGACGCGGCCCGCGGGCCCTGGCGTTCGGAAAAGGCGTTCGCCGAGCGCGGCATCAGAAAGCCCTAGCCGGTGCTGAATTTCCGCGAAGCGTTGCGCGCCGATGTCGAACATTGCTTGCCTCTACAGTGCAAGCCTTTGTTAACGTCTAATCGTTGCTAAAACGTAAACACTTAACGGGCGTTGACCTTTTGTGTGCGCCGCCTGGCGCGCTCGTTCTCGCCGAGTTTCTTGATACTGGCGGCGGCACTGATGGCGCGCTCGATTGCCTCGTCACTGGCGCTGGCGAAATCGAATGAGGCGGCGTCGAGCGGGGAGGGCGCCTCGCGCGGCTTGCTGCGTTCAATCGCGTCCTGCCGGCGCTGTTCCTCGTCCGCGGCGCGGCGGGCCGTCGCCTCACTGACAAGGCTTTCGTCAACCCACCATACAGCGAACTCGCAAACCGGCACGCCGAGCGCAATCAAGAACGCCTCGACCGGCCCCATGCCGGCAACCTCCAAGGCGTTGTGTATGGCGATGCCGGTGACGGTCGCGCCGCCGCCGACGAGAACGCCGGAAAGGATCTTCGATGCGTCGAGTTTGAAATTGCGCGAGCGTCGCAGCGCCTTGGCGCCAAACGCGGCGCCCGCCTGCATAATGCCACTCAAGGCGGCGAGGACAAACCAGCCGGCGCTGGCCGGCGTCAGCGCCGCGCCGATCGTCTCGCCGTCGAACAAGCCGGCGCGCATCGAATAGCCCCACGCGCCGAACACGAACATGGTCAGCGTCACCCCCCAGCCGATAAGGCTGAGGGGCAGGGGATCGCGCTCGTGGTCGGCGGTCATCACTTGGCTACGTGCCTCGCGCGTCGTCGGCAGATGCGGTGTCGTCGTCGCGCAAGATCGAAGGGTGCAATTCCTTGCGCGTCAGGTAGTCCATCGCGCCCTCCAGCGCTTCGTCCAGCGGCAGGTCCCAATTCTTCGCCTTCTTCGGCGCGTCCGGCCCAAGCAGGAACGACATATAAGCCAGTTTGCCGAACCACTCGATTGAAGCTGCATCCATGGCTCAGCTATCCTTCTGCTTCGGTCGGCGCGCGAGAAGCTTGGCGGCCTTGCGCTCGCGCTTCGCTTCGGCCGCAGCGATGCGTGCTTCTGACGGCTGGTCGGGCTCGGATGCGCCGCGGCGCGCGCGCTGAGGGACGATCTCGCCCGGCGGCAGCGGCTCCACGCGACCGAGCGCACCGGCGGCGATCAGCAAGCCAAGTGCATTGCGGCTAATCACAACTTATCTCCTTTGGCGTCGGCATCGGTCGGGCCAGCGACGTGCTCGTACTTGGCCTCAAAAATATCAGGCTTGCATGGGTAGAACTCGCCCTTGAGGCCGCGAATTATGTAGTCGCCTGGGCTGGCCTGCATCACGCCCTCAAGCGTGTGAATGCGGAGATTGGCCAGCTCGTACTCCGCACCATCGTCGTCAATCGACGTGCTCTGCGCACCGCTCCACGCGACCACAGCTTCGCGCGTTTCGTCGGTGTACTGCATGGCCTCGATCTCGACGGGCCGCGAGCGATAGCGTTGCTGCATTAGTCACCTGCCTTCTGGATGCCCGGTGCTTGCGAGCTAATCGTCTCGACCGCCTCGTATGTTGTGACCGGCACGATGCGAACGACACACGCTTTCGGCGGCTCGCACGTCTCGTGGACGCGGTAATAGCCGCCCATGCTCAGTTCCAACGCGATTTGACTTGCAGCGGCTTCCGGCGAAGCCGCGTTCACGCAAAATGCCGGGCCTGACGGCGCTTTGTTCGCGAAGCTCAGCTTCCACACGCGGAACGCTCGGTCACTCATCGTCACTCACCTTTGCAACGCCTAGCGCGCCTGACGTAGGTTCGATTGCGGGAACATCGCCCGGCCAGGCTTCGAACGGTTGGTCAGCGGCGACATAAAGCGGATGTCGGGGTGAGCCGTTGCCGTTCTTCCCGAGACAAACAAGCGTCAGCCCGTGTTGCGCGGCCATGTCGGCAACCGCCTTGTCGCGATCGAGATGCGCGCCGAGCGCGCCCCAGGCGGCTACGATCGGGCCGCCGTCTGCAATGGCGCGGCGCATGACCCCGCGCAGCATGGCATCGTTTTCAGGGCCGATAGGGTCATGCGCTTTTTTCATCGCGTCCGGCGATGTGGCGCGAAACGCGAACAAGTTGACGACGCGGAGCGCGCCGCATCCGGCGCGTAGGGCAAAGCCAAGACAGCGGCGTATCGTCGGGTCGTCGACGTTGGCGTCGGCGACGCTGGGGTTGAGCATGATAAACACACACCGCGGCGCCGCATCATCCCAGGCGCGTTCGAGAATGTAGCGATAGCGTCCGCAGTCGGACAGCATCGCGCCGCGGCGATAGCGCGGGTCGGTCGTGACGAGACGCGTTTTCATGGGCTGCGTCCTCTCAGGCCTTCGATAGGACCATCGCCAAGCGATGCGGAGATCTCGACGGCGCGCGGCGCGCGCGTCATCAACCCAGGCGCTGCAAAGCAGGATAGGGCGACGAGCGCAAACAGCGCGGCGAGGGCGAACGGCCGGTCGGTCATGCGGTTTTCCGCTCGACGACTTTTTTGTCCCAATCCTCGTCCAGCTCGGCGAACTTTTCCGCCCCGAGTTCGATCGGGCCGTCATAGGGTTCAACCTTGCTGAGGTCGACGTTCTTGCCGTCATATGTGATGGTCACGTGCGGGCTGTAGCCGGCGTAATCCCATGATGCGCCGTACTCGACGAACGAGCGCCAGCGACGATAGAGTTCGGAGGAGTCGAAAGCGAGAACGACGGCGCCCTTGTCGCCGAGCGGCTTGACCTCGCGCTTGAGCCGCGGCGTCACGGCGGGAATGTGTAAGCCTTCCTTGTCGGCCGGCGGCCATTCGACCTTGGCGCGTGAGAACGCCAGCGTGACGTGCATATCCTTTGGTTCAAGCGTCTGCTTGAACCCTTGCGCTTTCGCCCATTTGGCGATGGCGTCGGCGTTGAGAACCGGCCGGCAGACATAGAGCGTCTTTTTCATCGGCGCGCCTCAGCCAATTTCCGCGATGCGATCGAGGGGAATGCGGAAGCCGGCGGCGTTGCGATGTCCGCCGCCGCCGTACTGCTTTGCGACTTCGGAAACGTCCGCGCCTTCCGGTGTCGAGCGGAGTGAGAACACGCGTCCGTCAGGCGTGTCCCAATAACAGGCCGCGAACGGCTCGCCTTGCGCCATCAGGTTTCCGGCATCGCTCGTCAACGTATAGGGAAGGGAAGCCGCCCAAACCTCAACACCGCCGATAACGACGCGGCGCTTGCACACCGCGACGAGTTCGGCGATGTCCTTATGATGCTTCCGTTCAATCGCGGCTCCCTCGCGCGCGAGAGAGGCAAAACCGCCGACGCCTTCAATCTCAGTAGCGAACTTTTGCCACGCCTCGAACGTGTACGGCTGAGAAAAGAGCGCCGCGGCAATCTCGCGCGAGTGCGATAGTTCGAAGTTCCACAGGTCGCGGTCCTCGACATAGTCGACAATGCGAGGGCGCGGTGTGCGCGGATGGAAGAAATCCCAGGCGATGCCTGCGCCGCTGCGATGCAGGTCGAACAAAGCCGTAATCTCACGGCCCGGCGCGTTCTCACACGCTAGCCAGAAATCAACATGCGCCGCGTCGAACGGGACGGGCGAGGGATAGCCGGCCAAGTCGTCGATTGCGGTTTTGTGGTGGTCGAGCACGCGAACCGAAAGCGCGCTTTCCGCCATCTGTTCGAGGACAGGCCGCTTATAACTGAAATCGACGAGGATGACGTGCGGGCCGGCAACGTCCGGCGGCGGGTTCTGATACACCCCCGCATGATAGTCGAACGCGTCGCCGAACCGCTTCCACACAGCCCAAGCTGCGGTGAAGCCGTCCGCGCAGTTGCCGTGATAAATGCAAAGCGGTTTGGTCATGTTCAGCCTTTCAGAACAGGGAAGGGGTTCCGGCGCTTTCGATGCGCCGAGCGGCGCGTCGGACCGCGATGCCGAATTGTGTGATTTGCGGCGGCTCGTCAGTGGTTACGCACTTGTCGGCGCGTAGCGCGCGATAGTCGTTTTCTACCATACCGCGCGTGTCGTCGCGCTCGTTACGTTCGAGCGTGATGACTTCCGCCAGGCTCAAGCGCATCGCGCAAGCCGCGGCCATTTCCTCAGCTTGCGGGTGAACGCGAATGATGTCGTCGAAAGTCATACTTTCGCTTCCTCTTGGCGCAGGCGGATAACGGCGGCGGACTCAATCCCGAGACACGGCTTGGTGACGGCGGCGACCGGGCAAAGAATGAAATAGGTGAAGCCGGGCGTTGAGCGCGCCAGCCATTGCGCGTGTGCGAGCGCGGCGGCGAACTGTTCGAAGCAAGGAATCTGCGGCGAGGCGAACTCGCGCGAGAACACGAGGAACGGGCCGAACTCGTCCGGCATGTCGGTCTGCCCTTCGATCAACAGGGCAGGTGCGGAAAGAGAGGCGCTTTCTGCGCCTCTTGAGTTTTCCTCCAACCCGGCGCGCGCAGGCGCACCGCCAACAACCTCAAACCGCGACATCGAGCAGAAGTCCTTTCTCGCGCTCAACCAGCGCGCCGATCGCGCGCTTGAACGCCTCGCGCACGTCATCGCCGGTACGGCCGGCGGCGCGCTCCCATTCCGTAAATCCTTTGACATCCCAGGCGCGCAGTCCCGCGGCCTCGCGCAGCGCCTGGCTCGCCTCGACGCCGCGCATCCACGGCGCGCAAAGCTCTTGCCGTGCGCGGCCGATGGCCTGGACGGCAGAGTAGGCGCCGTCGATGACGCCTATCGCCGGTTTCACCGCGCCCGCGCGCGGCGTGAACGTCGCGGCCCAACCGCCGCGAATGATGTAGTGGAGCGCCAGACGCAGAACGTCCGCGGCGTGCGCGTCGCGCCCGCGCTTTAAATCGTTCAAGGTGCGTTGTGTCCGCTCCGACATGGCGACGGAGTGAACGACATTCGTCCTAAGACGAACTAAATTAGTGGCTAAAAAGCTATGACTGCGCGAATGACGCGCCCGATGATCTCGACCGGACCTGAGGGAAATATTGTCGCCTCAGCCGGAACCGCGTCGCTCTCGAAGCGGGCGGGGTTGGAATAGTAGCAGCGGACGGTCGGGGCGTTGTTCCACACGATGACGTAACGCCGCCCATCTCGCAGTTCGATGTCGCGCCGATCGAGAATGAAGTGCGAGCCCTTGGGAACTTTCCCTGCGGCGTAGTCCGTTTGGGCTAGTACGGCGAAATAGTCCGAAGGTTCTAGTCCAACCGCCTCAATAAAGGCGATTGGCGGGGTAGTTTTGAGGGCGTTTCGTCCAGACGACAACCTAGACCACTCAAAGACCGGAATCAGCACAACTGCCGATGTAGAGAGCGCAACCGTACTTTCAGGCTCGGCAAGTTCCCAAATCTCTTTTTCACCGATACCCGCAGCACGCAATACCGGCGCGATGCGGGCGACGAACTCGGCAGGGAATAAACGCCCGCTCCAGTTGTTAGGGTCCTCGTAATATTGAAGCGAGGTTCCGCGCGCATAGCCGGCGCGCTGCGCCAGTTGATTGCGGCTTAGCCCGGCTTGCTGCCGCAAGGCGATTAGTCTTTCGGCAGGGTTTAGCCTCACTACGGCACACCTTTTCTTGAGAAATGCAAGTGTACGAAACTCGTCCATTATGGAACGAGAGGCGTTTGCTGTGTGTTCGCTGGGAATCAACGCCCGCTGCATTATCGAGTTCTTAATGCAGCACACAACGGAGCGCGCTGTATGAGCGCGTTCGCTGTGATCTTCGCGTCACTGGCGAAAGTGGCGTTCATCGTCGTTCTGGCGTCCTTGTGGTGCCGCATCGTGCGCGAGGGCTTCTGATGCCCGCGCCGAGCAACGCCGCTAGCGCGAATCGCATCGCCCTTTCAATCGCTGCAGCAACGGCGTTCGTCGTGTTCTATTCCGCCGCGCTGGTTGGCCTAGCCATCATGGGCTGCGCCTGATGGCGCGCCCGCGCCGCCCCGCGCCGCCGCCCTTCAATCCGGCGCCGCCGCCGGCAGGCGAGGGCGAAGCGCAATGGATTGGCCGGCGCATTCCGCGTCCGCCGTCCATGAACGGGCTTTACCGCAACAACAAGAATCGCCGGCCCGGCCAGGCCGGGCGCGTGCGCACGTCGCGCTATGACGGATGGTGCGGCGCCGCCGGTTGGGAAATCCGCACGCAAGGGCCGCTGCCGGTCATCAAGGGCGCGTACGAACTCGTCATCCTACTCGGACGACGCAAGGGCTCGGACCTCGACAATTACGCCAAGGGGCTCTGCGACTATCTGAAAAAGCTCGGCGTGATCGAGGACGATTCGCTCTGCGAAGATCTCCGCATCCGCTGGCACGACGCGCTCAACGCCAAGCAGGCCTATTTCTTCATTCGCGCGGCGACGGTGCAGCCGGCGCGCGTGCAAAGCGAAGGGCTCGCCCGTGCGAGCTAGCGCCGCCGCTCCCGCGCGCACGCATGCGCCTGAGGATTACGGCGCTGAGGCGCTGCTTGCGCTCTATCGCGGCGAACAGCCGGACCCGCCGCTGACGCCAGCGCAGGAAATGTCGCTCTGCAAAAACGGGTTCATCGCGCGCCGCTACGGCGAGCGCGGCTCGTATCTCATCATCACGCGCAAGGGTGAGGACTTGGTCGAGGACATCAAGGCGGAGCGCGAATGGATTG
>CALBSY010000360.1 GCA_937967725.1 uncultured Alphaproteobacteria bacterium
ATGTCGATCTTCTACAGTATTAGCGGACTTCCACAGGCGCCAACGGAGGGGCAAGGCGGCTCATGATTGTGGGGCTGTTCAACTATTGGGTCGTCATCGCGCTGATGATGATCGGATTTTACATCGTCATTGCGCACGGCAACCTGGTCAAGAAGATCGTAGGGCTCAACATCTTCCAGACCTCGGTGTTTATCCTCTACATCAGCGCCGGCGCGATCGCAGGCGGCGCGCCGCCCATTCTCACCGAGGGCGTGACAACCTACGCCAACCCGCTGCCGCACGTCCTGATCCTCACGGCGATTGTGGTCGGCGTCGCCACGACCGCGCTCGGGCTGGCGCTAGTGCTGCGTATCCATCGCGCCTACGGCACGGTCGAGGAAGACGAGATCCACGACATGGACGGCACGTTGTAACAGTGCTGGCGGCGAACCTTCCGATCCTGCCGGTGATCGTCCCGCTGTTGGGCGCGCCGCTAGCGCTGCTGCTGCAGCGCTCCTCGCTATCGTGGCTGGCGGCGATGGTTGCGGCGCTGGCCGCTTTCAGCGCTTCGGTCTTACTGCTCATGCAGGTTAGCGCGGAGGGCGCGCAATCCTACGCGCTTGGCGGCTGGGCGCCGCCATGGGGCATCGAGTTCCGGCTGGACACCGTCAACAGCTTCGTATTGTTGATCGTCTCGGCCATGGCCTGCGTCGTGCTTTTGTTTGCGCCGCAGAGCGTCGCCCGCGAAATACCGCGGCAAAGCCATGCGCTGTTTTACACCGCATTCCTACTCTGCCTAGCTGGGCTTCTCGGCATGGCCGCCACCGGCGACGCGTTCAACTTGTTCGTGTTCCTCGAGATTTCGTCGCTGTCATCGTATGTACTCATCGCGTTGGGCAGAGATCGCCGCGCGCTGACAGCATCGTTTCAATATCTCATCATGGGCACGATCGGCGCGACGCTGATCCTGATCGGCGTCGGCCTGCTCTATGTTATGACCGGCACGCTCAACATGGCCGACTTGGCCGAGCGGCTTCCCGCGGTGATGGACAAGCGCACGGTGCATAGCGCGTTTGGCTTCCTGATCGTGGGTCTAAGCCTCAAGCTGGCGCTGTTCCCACTGCATCTATGGCTGCCGAACGCCTACGCTTTTGCGCCGTCCGCAGTGAGTGCGTTTCTTGCCGCTACCGCTACGAAGGTCGCGATCTACGCCTTGCTGCGCTTCGCCTTCACGGTTTTCGGCGTCGAGTTCGCGTTCGAGGAAATGGCGCTGCAATGGGCGCTGCTGGCGCTGTCGATCGTGGCGATCCTCTACGGATCGGTTGCAGCCATCTATCAGACCAACATCAAGCATCTGCTGGCGTATTCGAGCATCGCGCAGGTCGGCTACATCATGCTTGGCGTCAGCTTGATCAGCCAGACAGGCCTGACCGCGGGGATCGTGCACCTCTTCAACCACGCGCTCATGAAGGGCGGGCTGTTTCTGGCGCTGGGCTGCATCATTTATCGCTGCGGCGGCGCGCGCATCAGCGACTTCCATGGGATCGGCAAGACGATGCCTTGGACCATGGCCGCCATTGTCGTCGGCGGGCTTGGCTTGATCGGCGCGCCGCCTACCGTGGGGCTCATTAGCAAATGGTACTTGGTGCTCGCCGCGCTTGAGCAAGGTTGGTGGTGGCTGGCGGTGTTCGTGCTGGCGGCGTCGCTGCTGGCGGTCGCCTATGTCTGGAAGCTGGTGGATGCGGCGTACCTGCACGACCCCGATCCGGACACCAAGGCGCGCGAGGCGCCGCTGACCCTGCTGCTCCCAACCTGGGCGCTGATCGGCGCGTCGCTCTATTTCGGCGTGGACATCGATCTCACCATCGGCGTCGCGTCGCAGGCGGCGGCGCAATTGCTCGGCGGCGCGCCATGATGATCACGGACGTCACCCAACTGATGCCGATCATCGTCGGCCTGCCGCTTGCGGGCGCCGCGCTCATCCGGCTGGCTGGTGAAGCGCGGCCCAATCTGCGCGAAGCGTTCACGCTGCTGACGGCCGTGGCCGTGTTCGCCGCATTGGCGCCGCTGACGCAAGCGGTGCTAAGCGGCGCGCGCCCCGAGTACGTGCTCGCCGAGTGGTTGCCCGGCGCGTCGCTGGCGTTCCGGCTTGAGCCGCTTGGCCTGTTGTTCGCGCTGGTGGCCAGTTTTCTGTGGATCGTCACCTCGATCTACTCGATCGGCTACATGCGCGGGCACAACGAGCAAAACCAGACACGCTTCTATGTGTGCTTCGCGCTCGCCATCGCCTTCGCCATGGGCGTCGCCTTCGCGGCCAACCTGCTGACGCTGTTCCTGTTCTACGAGCTGCTGACCGTTTCCACTTATCTGCTGGTGACGCATGCGGGCACGGAGAAGGCAAAATGCGGCGGCCGCGTCTACCTGGGCATGCTGTTGGGCACGTCGATCTGTTTCCTGCTGCTGGCGATCCTGTGGACCTGGTCGCTGACCGGAACGCTTGAGTTCACGCCCGGCGGCATTCTGGAAGGCGCGGCTTCGACCACGGCGCTCAGCGCACTGCTGCTCTTGTTTTTCTTCGGCGTCGGCAAGGCGGCGCTGATGCCGTTCCACGGTTGGCTGCCGGCCGCCATGGTGGCGCCTACGCCCGTCAGCGCGCTGCTGCATGCAGTTGCCGTGGTGAAGGCCGGCGTGTTCACGCTGATGAAGATCGCCGTCTACATTTTTGGCGCCGATCTCCTGCACGCCCTGCCCGCGACGGACGTCCTGCTCTGGGTGGCGGCGACGACCGTCCTGCTCTCGTCGCTGATCGCGATGACTAAGGATAATCTCAAGGCTCGACTGGCCTATTCCACGGTAAGCCAGCTCGCCTACGTCACGCTCGGCGCGCTGCTGGCGACCTCGGCGGGCGTCGTTGGCGGCTCGATGCACATCGCCATGCACGCGTTCGGCAAGATCACGCTCTTCTTCTGCGCCGGCGCGGTACTGGTGGCCGCACACAAAAGCGAAGTCAGCGACATGCGTGGGCTTGGCAAGGCGCTGCCGCTGACGATGGGTGCGTTCTTCATCGGCAGCCTGAGCATCATCGGCCTGCCGTTCGCCGGCGGGGCCTGGAGCAAATGGTATCTGGCGCTCGCCACTTTGGAAGCGGGCCACCTCGCCCTGCTGGCGGTGCTGATGGTCAGTTCGATGCTGAGCGCGGGTTACCTCTTGGTGATCCCAGTGCGCGCGTTCTTCAGCCCGCGCGCCACCGACGCCGAACCGGTGCACGGCGCGCCGCTCGCATGCAGCCTCGCCATCGCGGTGACGGCGCTAGGCTGTGTGGCGCTCTTCTTCTTTCCGGGGCCGTTGCTGCAACTGACGTCGATGATCGGGCGATAGGCGATGAGCGAACACGACAAGACGCATTTCTTCGACAAGCCCGACAATGTGCGCCTGGTGCTGCGCGTGTTCTACGGGCTGTGCGCTCTGCTCCTGCTCGGCGATTTCGTTATCCACCGCCACGTCTATCACTCGTGGGAGCGCCTGTGGGGCTTTTATCCCCTCTTCGGCTTCGTCGCCTGCGTGCTCCTGGTGTTGATCGCCAAGGAGATGCGCAAGCTGCTGATGCGCGACGAGGACTATTACGAAAAGGAGGCGGGCAAGGATGCTGACTGACCTGCCCCCCGTATTGCCGTCCCTGCCGTTCTATATCGGTGCGCTGCTTGCGCTCATGCTGCGGGGCCCAGCGCGCGCGCTGGTGTTGCTGGCGATCCCGGTGATTGGCGGCTGGCAGCTCTGGCAGCACGCCGGCGGTGTCCTCTGGCAGCTGCAATTCCTCGATTACACGTTGACGCCGCTGCGCATCGATCAGCTCAGTCTGCTGTTCGGCTACCTCTTCCACATCGCCGCGTTCATCGCGCTGCTCTATTCGCTGCACGTCAAGGACACAACACAGCAGGTCGCGGCCATGCTTTACGCCGGCAGCGCACTGGGCGCGGTGTTTGCCGGCGATCTCCTGACGCTGTTCGTGTTCTGGGAAGCGATGGCGCTGAGTTCTGTCTTCCTGATCTGGGCGCGGCGAAGCGAACGGGCGCTGCGCGCGGGCATGCGCTATCTCGTCATTCAGGTCGTCTCCGGCGTAGCGCTGCTCGCGGGCGCGCTGATGCTAATGCACGAAACGGGCACGCTCGCCTTCGAATATATCGGCCTGGACGGACCGGCGAGCTGGGTGGTGTTCTTCGCGTTCGGGCTCAAGGCGGCGTTTCCGCTGCTGCACAATTGGGCCACCGACGCTTACCCGGAAGCGACGCCCACGGGCGCGGTATTCCTCAGCGCGTTCACAACCAAGGCGGCGATCTATGCGCTAGCGCGGGCTTTCCCGGGCGCCGAGCCGCTGATCTATATCGGCGCGGCGATGACGTGCTTCCCGATCTTCTACGCCGTCATCGAAAACGACCTGCGCCGCGTGCTGGCGTATTCGATGATCAACCAGCTCGGCTTCATGGTGTGCGGCATCGGCATCGGCACGGCGCTGGCGATCAACGGCGCGGTGGCGCACGCCTTCAACGACGTCATCTTCAAAGGCCTCTTGTTCATGGCCATGGGCGCGGTGCTACACATGACCGGGCGCATGAATGGCTCCGACCTCGGCGGTCTCTACAAGTCTATGCCGATCACCACCGTGCTCTGCATCGTCGGCGCGGCTTCGATCTCCGCGTTCCCGCTGTTCTCCGGCTTTGTCAGCAAATCTATGGTGATGAGCGCGGCGATCGAGGAAGGCCACGGCTGGATCTGGCTGATGCTGCTGTTCGCCTCCGCGGGCGTGTTCCACCACGCCGGCATCAAGATCCCCTACTTCGCCTTCTTCGCCCACGATTCCGGCATCCGCACCAAGGAGCCGCCACTCAACATGCTGCTGGCGATGGGGATCGCCGCGGTGTTGTGCGTGGCGATCGGCTGCTATCCGCAGGCGCTCTACAGCCTGTTGCCCAACCAGCTCGCCTATTCGGCCTACGACGCTACCCACGTGCTCGCGCAGCTGCAGCTCTTGTTCTTCTCGGCGGCTGCGTTCGTCTGGCTCAATCTGGCGCGGCTCTACCCGCCGGAATTGCGCTCGACCAACATCGACGTTGAATGGCTGTATCGCAAACTCCTACCGGGCGTGGCCCGTCCGATCGTGGCTGGCGCGCGCGCGGCCGCCAGTATGACACAGAACCTAGCCACACACGCGGGCCGCACGCTCGGCGTCCACATGGCGCGCCATCAGGGGTGGCAGATGGCCATCGCGCGCAACTGGCCGATGGGCGGCGTGGTCCTGTGGGTGGCGCTGCTGCTCTTATTCTACCTGATTTTTCCTTATGTGCAGGCGGGCCTGATGCGATGACGATGAGCACGGCGGCGGATCCGCTTGCTGACGCGCTCACTGGTGTCTAGGCCTGGGAATCATGTTGCGCTCTGGAGCGTGCTTTCTCTTGATCGCCGGATTGCTCGGCGCTTGCAGTGCGCCCGAGGCCGAGGTGAACGGCTCGCTGTTCGCGACCCGGGCGAGCCAACAATGGCGGCTGCCAGAGACGCTCCGCGAGCTTTCGGGGCTGGCAACAACAACGGACGGACGCCTCTTCGCGCACGCCGACGAAGAGGCCGTACTGGTTGAGCTCGATCCACGCGCGGGACGCGTGCTCGGCTTTTTTTCGGTTGGCGATCCTGAACGTGGCGATTTCGAGGGCGTAGCGATCACGCCGGATGGCGATTTCTGGCTTGCCACGAGCGATGGCCGGATGCTGCGTTTCCGTGAAGGCGCCAATGGCGCGCGGGTCGACTTCGAACGCTTCGATAGCGGGCTCGGCCAGGTTTGCGAAATCGAGGGCCTGGCCTACTTGGCGGCGGAACAAAGCCTCATTCTCGCCTGCAAAGAAAATCACGCTCGCGACATGCGCGCGACCATCGCTCTCTATGCATGGCGGCCTGGCGAAGACGCGCGGCTTTGGCGCAGCATGCCGGAATCGGTTGTGACCACGGCCGCCGGGGTTCGCCGGTTCCGCCCCTCGGCCATAGAGTTCGACGCCGCGACCGGCCGGACACTGCTCCTTTCGGCGCGCGATGCGGCGCTGGCGGAGTTGGATGCCAGTGGAACGCTGTTGTCCGCACGCGCGCTGCGCCGGCGCAATCACGCCCAGGCCGAAGGCCTCGCGGTGTCTGCAGACGGCGATCTCATTGTCGGCGACGAAGCGGGTAGTGCGCGCGCGGCGCTCTCCGTCTATGCTCGCCAGCCATGATGAACCTGCTTCGCCCTCTCTTCGCCGCGGCCGCGCTGTTTGTCGCCGCCTGTGCATCCGCACCGCAGGCGGAAGCACAATCATCCTGGGACAACATTGCACGCATCGTCGTGGTCGGCGATCTCGAAGGCGATTACGAGAAGTTCGCCGACATCCTGCGCACGGCTGGTCTGATCGACGGTGAGGGCGATTGGAGCGGCGGTGCGGCCCACCTGGTACAACTCGGCGACATTCCCGACCGCGGCCCCAATAGCCGCCAGATCATGGATCACCTGATGCGCTTAGAGCGCCAGGCGAACCGCGCTGGCGGACGCGTGCACGCGCTCATCGGCAATCACGAGGCCATGAACGTAGGCGGCGATCTACGCTATGTGCATCCAGGCGAATACGCCGCCTTCGCGACGCGCGGTTCGGCGCGGCTACGCGACCAATATTATCGGCGCTACGTCGACGCCGTTCGCAGTAATCCGCCGCCTGGCGGTTTGCCAGCAATAGACGAGGCCTTTCGCGCTCAGTTCGACGCAAACCACCCGTTAGGCTGGGTCGAACATCGCCAAGCGTGGGCGCCTGCCGGCGAGTACGGTCGCTGGGTGTCGGGCCACAACACGGTGATCCGCATCAACGACACTCTGTTCTTGCATGCGGGCATCGGCCCTGCTTATGCGGCTCTCGCGCGCGATACCATGAACGACGCCGTGCGCAGCGCCTTGCGCGGTGCGCCGGGCGCTTTGCACCCCAACATCCTGACCGATGAAGACGGTCCGCTCTGGTACCGGGGCTTTGCACTCAATGCCGAGGAGGCTGAACGCGCCAATTTGGAAGCGGTGCTCGCACGGCATTGCGTCTCGCGCGTCGTTGTTGGCCACACCAAGCGAGCGGCTACAGTGCTGCCACGTTTTGACGGACGTGTAATCATCGCTGACGTCGCCGTCCCGGACGGCTTCAGTGATCCGCATAGCTTTCTTGTGATTGAGAGCGGCGTTCTGACGACCATACATCGCGGTCAGCGCGTGCCTTCGCGTGCATCAAACCGGGCAGAAACCTGCGCCTACCTCGCCCAGATCGCCACGCTCGATCCGCCGAACTCGCCCAATGCCGAGCGTGCACAACGCTGCGCCGCGGGCGAAGACTTGCCCGCGGTCGCCGTCACGGACGGCAACGGCGGATGATCTGACGTTCGACATCACCTGCATCAGCAATTAGCTCAAAGAAGCCATCCACAT
>CALBSY010000361.1 GCA_937967725.1 uncultured Alphaproteobacteria bacterium
CGCGCAGTGCGACCACAGATCGTCCAGCGCGTGGATCAGCCGGTTCATCTCGTCGATGTTTTCGGTTTCGCTCAGCTTGTACTGCTTCGACCAGCGGTCGATCTGGCGGGCAAAATAGTTGCCGGCCTTGCCGTAATCGCCCAGGCCGATCTTCTCGTGATCGGTGTTGTGCAGCTGCGCCAGCGTAGCGATCTTGTGCTCATAAATCTTGCGCCGGTCGCTATCCGAGACTTCCGGCAATGCGCCATTCCATAGGACGCGTCCCTCGACCATCTCCATCACATAGAACATCGCGCCGGCGACGCTCTCGTCGGTGCAGAGTGCAAACGGGCGCGCGACGGGAAAGCCGGTCGGGTGCAGCGCCGAGATAACGCGGAACTCACGGTCGACGGCGTGTGCTGAGGGCAGGAGTTTGCCGCCCGGCTTCTTGCGCAGGACGTATTTTTGCTTCGGCGTGACGAGTTGATAGGTTGGGTTCGATTGCCCGCCCTTGAACTGGTTGATGGTCAGCGGGCCTTGGTAACCGTCGACATTCGCCTTCAGCCAAATATCGAGCGCGGTCTCGTCCAGTTTATGACGCTCTTCGACGGGTTTCACGCCCTTGAACTGCGCATGCGGGTCTTCGGCTTGCTCGCTCATGGCTTCGACCTTAGGGACGCCGCGACGCTCAGCGCAAGCCGCTACTTCGCCAGCGCGCGCCAGGCGATATCACGGCGGCAAAAGCCGCCGGGCCAGTCGATGCGGCTGACGGCGGAATAGGCGCGGTTGACGGCGTCCTGCAGCGTGTCGCCAATAGCGGTGACGTTGAGCACGCGTCCGCCGGCGGCGCGCAATGTGCCGTCCTCGTCGCGCTTGGTGCCAGCGTGGAAGATTTGCACGCCGTCGACGCCGCCCGCTTCCGCCAGGCCGCGGATGACCGAACCGGTCAACGGCTCGTCGGGGTAGCCTTGGGCGGCGTACACGACGGTGACCGCAGGGCGGTTATCCCATTCCAGCGCGGGCGCGCTTGCCAATGCACCCCTTGCGGCCGCCGCCAGCACCGGTGCGAGATCGCTGTTCAGGCGGCGCATCAAGGTTTGGCACTCGGGATCGCCGAACCGCACATTGAACTCGATCAGCTTTGGCCCTTCGGGCGTAATCATCAGCCCGGCGAACAGCACGCCGACGAACGGGCGGCCCTCCGCCTTCATGCCGCGCAACGTCGGCAGAATGATGCGCTCCATGGTTTGGTCGCACGCTTCATCGGTGAACACCGGCGCGGGCGAGTAGGCGCCCATGCCGCCGGTATTGGGGCCCTTGTCGCCATCGTAGGCGCGCTTGTGATCTTGCGCGGCGACGAGCGGAATCGCGGTTTCGCCATCGCACAGTGCAAAGAAGCTCGCCTCTTCGCCGGGCAGAAAATCCTCGATGACGATGCGCTGACCGGCTGTGCCGAATTTGCGCAGGAACAGAATCTCATCGATCGCAGCGTCCGCTTCGCGGCGCGTGGCGGCGATCACAACGCCCTTGCCCGCGGCGAGGCCGTCGGCCTTGATCACGAACGGCGGTTCGCGCCCACCGAGATAGGCCTTGGCGTGAATAGCGTCGTCGAACACTTTGTAGTCGGCGGTGGGTACGCCGTGGCGGACGCAGAACTCTTTCATAAAGGCTTTGGAGGATTCCAACTCCGCCGCCGCCTTGGTTGGCCCGAAACACGCCACGCCCACTTGCGCCAAGCTATCGGCTAAGCCAGCCGCCGCCGCCGCTTCGGGACCAATCACCACAAGATCGATCTGTTCGCGCATGGCGAATGCCGCGAGTTCACGCGCGTCGTCGGCCTTGATCGGCACGCAGCGGCCGAGTTCCGCCAGCCCGGGATTCCCGGGCGCCGAGATCAATTCCGAAATGAGCGGGCTCTGCGCCAGCTTCCAGCCCAGCGCGTGCTCGCGCCCGCCCGATCCGACGACCAGAATCTTCATGGGACCTTGGATTGCGACCGCGCTACGCCTCGGTCAAGCGTTGAGGGGATGCTCAATTGCCAAAGGCGTCTGATCCGTAATCCGGGCAGGCGCGCACCGGCTCCCGGCTAGCGCCGGGCGTGCGGCTGTCGGCTACCCAACATTCGTCGAAGATGGAGCAATAGCAGAATTCGATGGCGTTGGCGGGATCGGCCACCGAAGCCTGCAGCGCGCGCACGACGACTGGGTCCTGCGTGCTGAATACGCGCACGGTCTCACCAGGGCTGATGACGCGGTTGGTGATGAAATCCTGCGCGAAGGGCCGCATCTCGCCGTTGTTAACGGCGCGGATGGCTTCCTCCCAGCTGGTTCGCGGCGCGCCGCCAATTGTAACGCGCATTGTGCGCAGCTGCGCCGGGCCCACGCCGGTGTTGCTCATGAAGAGCTCGAACGCCGCGTCCTCGTCGCTCGCATGATCGTTTACAGCGAGCTGCACGTAGGGCCAGACCGAGGCGGCCGTCTGGCGCCGCACGGCTTCGGAGTCTGTTAGGGCGGCGTAGAGCGCAACGGCGCCGGTGAACACGGCCGCGACCGAAAGCACGGTCTGCCAGATCGAGATGCGCAGGAAGAGCCGTTCGGAGCGCGTGAGCGGCTTGTCTGCTTCGGGCGGGTTCGTGTTGCCGGTCATCAAGCGGGCGTCATGATGCGGTCGACGCCCGCCTGCACAATCGGGTGATAGGTCGCGCGCGCGCCGGCGTAAACGCGCCGCGCAACCCCTTGGCCCCAAGCGCCTTGATCCATGAGCGCGCGATAGATTGGGCGGATGAACTTGCCGCGGCCTTGCGTGGTGAGGAAGGTCTCAACCGCCGCCTCCGAGGGCGTGAAGCCGTTGCGCACCGCCAGCGCCAGCCAGTCGAAGCGCACCTCCATGTTGCCGATCGTGTCGAGCGCGAAAGCACTTTCCAGCGCTTGCAGCCGTTCGGCGGGCAGTTCGCGCGGGAGCGTTTGCAGATAGCGCTGACGCTGCATTGTGTTCCAGGTTTCCCACGGCGCGGCTGCTGGCGGGTCCCCGGCTACGAAAGGTTCGACATAGCCGGGGATGTCATCGAACCCGGAGGCCTGGGGTTCTTCGGCATTGTCGGGGATGCCGGGCGCATAAGCCCATTCGTCGAGCTTCAGTTGCGCTTCAAGCGCCGCGTCGCCGCGCACGACGTGTTGGCGGAAGTCCGCCAAGAACCATGCTGTCGTCATTGGCTGAAAGGCGTGGCGATCGAAGTAAGAGCGCAGATACGAGTCGATGCGCGCGCGTCCGACGATGCGCTCAATCGTACGCAAGAAAAGCGCGCCTTTGTCGTAGGTGATTGCGCTTGAGCCTTCGACTTCGCCTTCGAAATAAAGCTTCTGGCCGTCTTCCGGCGCCGTGCGCAGCGCGGTTTGGATGTCGGCCCAGCTCAGGACTTCAGCCATGCGGGCGTGCTCGGCGCCGAACAATTCTTCGCCGATGCGGCCTTCGATGTACGACGTGAAGCCTTCGTTGAGCCATCCGTCCGGCCACGTCGCGTTGGTGACGAGATTGCCGGACCACGAATGCGCCAGTTCGTGCGCCACGAGCGACACCAGCGAACGGTCGCCGGCGAGGAAGGTGGGGGTCAGGAAAGTGAGGCGCGGATTTTCCATGCCGCCATAGGGAAACGAGGGCGGCAGGATCAACACGTCGTAGCGGCCCCAGCGGTACGGCCCGTAGAGCGCCTCGGCCACCTGCATCATGCGTTCCATATCGGCGACCTCGTAGGCGCCGCGCTCAATGACGCTGGGCTCGGCATAGACGCCGGTGCGCGGGCCGACATCGCGGTGCGCCAGATCGCCAATGGCGATGGCGATGAGATAGGGCGGGATCGCTTGCGGCATGCGGAAGCGAAAAGCTCGCTGCCCCGCTCCAGCCGGTTCGCCGTCTGGCGTGAGCATTTCCGCGCTCATCACCACTTTCAAATCCTCCGGCGCGACGATGCGCGCGTCGTAGGTCTGGCGTATGCCCGGACTGTCTTGGGTCGGGATCCACGTGCGATTGTGGATCGCCTGGCCTTGGCTGAACAAGAAACGTTTGCCGCTCGACGTCTGCGCCGGTTCGAGCCATTGCAGCGCGCTGGCGCCCGGCGCGGATTCGTAGTCGATCTCGATTTGGCGGGCGCCGTCGAACTGGATCGTCAGCGGCGCGCCTTTTCGTTCATCGTTCTCGCCGAGCGCATACGTGAGCGGGCGGCCGCCGGCGGTGATTGAGCGGATTTGCAGACCCTTGCTGTCGAGCACGATCTCGCGCGCTCCGGGCCGCGCTGCGATGTCGAGCCTTGCCTTGCCAGTGAACGCCTTGCGGTCAAAATCGGCGGTGAGATCGAGCGAGACATGGGTGACGCGCGCCTCTTCCGGACGCGCATAAGAACTCACGTCTTCGGGCAGCGGCGCCATCGCAGCGGATGCGGCGCTGGGCGCCGTGGCGCAGGCGTGCAGAAGTGGCGCGGCGAGCGCAGAGCCAAGAAGCGTGCGGCGGCGAAGCATGGATGTCCCCCTTGTCTTGGGACGCTTCTGAGCGCGCGCCGCGCTTCGTTTCAAGGGCAGAAAGTGTCGCGTTGGCGCCGGTATGCGTCAGTCGCGCGGTTTCAGCACGCCCGAGAACGTGATCACAGCCAGCGCGGCAAGGATCGCGCCGACTAGCGCGTAGAGCGCATGCGCCCAACGCCACATGGCCACGCCCTCGAACAGCCGCCAGTCATTGTAGCGGCCGAGTTCGACGCCGGCCGGCAGCTCCGCGCGTGCGGTGCGGCCAGGAGCGCAGCGGCTTGCCTGTCCGAGATCGATCACCGGCAACGCCACGTCGACGGCATACAGCGCTGGCTCCACCGCGCCGTTGCAAGCCTGACCCTGCGGCGTCACCAGCGCGCCCTGTGCGTTCATCGCAAGCACGCCGGCTACGCCGAGTGCGAGAAACAACGCCAGTGCGCGTGCGGTGCGGATCGGTGAAAGTCCATAGCCGGCGATCAAACCGAATAGCGAAGAGAGCAGCCAAGTGATCGGTCCGGTGGAAGCGCGCAGTGTGCGTTGGTAGTGCTGCGCGAGCAGAATGCGTCGCGCAT
>CALBSY010000362.1 GCA_937967725.1 uncultured Alphaproteobacteria bacterium
CAGCGCCGCATCGCCGCGTAACCGATCCGCGAGCGCGGCGATCCATGCCGCGATGGGCGCCTCCGTGACATGCGCGTAACGACGGTGTTCACCGGGCGGGCGGCCCTCACCATCAGCGTCGAACGGCGGATTCACGAACACGCCGTCGAACACGCCCCAGTTCGCACGTTTGTCGAGCGCATCGCCTGTCACGATTTCGGCGCGCGCCGACATCGCGTTGGCGGCGACATTTTCGCGTGCGATCGATGCGATGTTCTGATCGCGTTCGAGTCCGAGCAAGGCGGTGTTCTCGCTGCGTACGGCGACTGCAAGCATCGCGGCCCCGACACCGCACCCCGCCTCCATCAGGCGCGCCCCCGGCAACGCTTCCACCGCCGCTGCCAACAACAATGTGTCGACGTTGACGCGGTAGCCGCGCCGGGGCTGGCGGATGCGCAGCCGGCCGCCCAAAATGGCGTCCTCGGTGATGTCACTGATGGTCATCAAAGGCGTGCGACCCTTTCGCGCGACCGGCTGAAGTCAGCTTGACCGGCTACCACCCGCCCAGCATCGTTTCCGGGTTACGTGAAGGCAAGCGGAGGACGTGTGGGACCAGCGGCCGGACCAGCCAAGCAAGCCGCCGGCGAACCGCACGCGGTTGACCGGCTGGCGGCGCTGTTGGCCGAAGACCTCGAGGCGGTCGAGGCGCTGATCCACCAGCATTTGGAAAGCCCAGTCGGCGTCATCCCAAACCTTGCCGCACATCTGATCGACGCCGGCGGAAAACGCATCCGCCCACTCATCACACTCGCTTCGGCGCGGCTGCTCGGCGGCGGCGGCGACGCGCCGCGTAAATTGGCGGCCGCGGTGGAATTCATCCATTCGGCGACACTGTTGCACGACGACGTGGTGGATGTCTCCGCCATGCGGCGCGGCAAAGAGAGCGCAAACCTGGTGTGGGGCAATTCAGCCAGTGTTCTGGTGGGCGACTTTCTATTCGCGCGTTCGTTCAATCTGATGGTCGAGACCGGCGACCTGATGGTGCTGGACATTCTTGCACGCGCGGCGAGCGTGATCGCGGAAGGCGAAGTGATGCAGCTTGCCGCCGCGAACGACGCGGAAACGACGCGCGAGCGCTACATGGAAATCGTCGCGGCCAAGACGGCGGCGCTGTTCGCGGCTGCGGCGAAGGCCGGCGCCGTGGCGGCGGGACGACCGGGCCTGGAGGCGGCGGCGCTGGAGACGTACGGACGCTAGCTCGGACTGTCGTTCCACTTGGTCGCCGACGCGCTCGATTATGGCGGGCTGAGCGCGACGATGGGCAAGAACACCCGCGACGACTTCAAGGAAGGCAAGGTCACGCTACCTGTGGTGATCGCCCGCGACGCGGGCAACGAGGCTGAACGCGGCTTTTGGCGGCGGGCCATGGGAGGCGACCGCAGCGACGACGATTTCCACCGCGCGCTAGCGCTGCTGCGACGCTACAACGCGATTGGCCTGACACTCGACTCGGCGCGCCAGCACGCAGGTGCGGCCAAGCAGGCGTTGTTAGCGCTGCCGGCAAACGCTTACGCCGATGCGCTGACGGATCTGGCCGACTTCGTGATTGAGCGCGGCTACTAAACGCCGGTGACGCCGGTTCGGCCGGCGAAACGGCGAACCGCGGCGGAGATTACGATGGCGCCAGCGCCCATGGCGCCGAGCGCGATCAGTTGGGCGACCAGGGTTTCGTTGGCCAGCAGGAAACCGATCGCGCCGCAGGCGCCGGTCAGCACCCAGTAAATCAGAGCGACTTCGGCGTGGCTCATGCCGGCGTGGCGCGCGATTTGGTAGATGTGCTGCGAGTGGCCGTCGAAGAGCGAGTGACGCCGCCATGCGCGCCAAGCCAGCGTCACCAACACGTCCGCCAGCAACGGAAAGAACAAGATCGGCGGGATCAGCGGCGAAACGCCGGTGCGGTGGAGCACGACGATTGACGCCAGCGCGGCGATGGCGCCAGCGAACAGCGCCCCGGAATCGCCGGCGAACAATCGGCCAGCGGGAAAATTCCAAAATAGAAAACCCACCAACGCACCCGCCGCGTAGAGCGCCATGGCGAGGCCAGCGAGCGAGCCATGCGCATTGGAGACCACGCCGAGTGCGGCGAGGCCTATGGCGACGGAGCCCATCGCTAGACCATTGGCGCCGTCCATGAAGTTGACGGCATTGACCAGCGTAAATATCCACAACGCCGTACCGGCCAAGCCGACCCAATATGGCGCCGTCCACGATGCGCCGTCACCGAACGGAAATTGGCGCACCGCGCCCATGGCCAGCACGGCGCCGAGCGATGCTGCCGTGAACAGAGCGAACTTCAACTTGGCGCTGAGCGGGCGTGCATCGTCCCAGAAGCCAATGAGCAAGAACAAGTACGCGAACGAGGCGCTGAGCGCGAGCAACATAGCCCCGCGCGGATGCATCTCAGTGCGGACGCTCTCCGAGAAGAAAGCCAACATGGCGAGCGCCGCCGCGAAACCGGCGGCGATGCCGATGCCGCCGCTGGTCGGGGTAGGCTGACCATGCGCTTTGCGGGCGACGTCGGGCGTATCGATCAGGCCCGCGTTCAACATGAGACGGCACGCGACGAGGCTGACCAAAGCCGCTATCGCGGCGCCACCGGCCAATTCAAGGATCACTCGCCACCTCGCGCGCGCCGGGGCTATCCGGCGCGGCGCGATGGGTCAAGCGGCCGCCAATTCGGTGTCGCAAACCCACCAGTTCGTATGGGCGGCCTGGATGTCGTCAGCCAGCGCCGCGGCCACTTCCATGTCGGCCACAAGCGCGAACATGGTGGCGCCGCTGCCAGAGAGCGCGGCGTAATCCACGCGCGGGTCGGCGCGCAGCAACGCAGCGATGACGTCGAGTTCCGGCATCAGCGCGCGCGCTGCGGGCTCTAAATCATTGCCGTCAGCGGCGATGGCGGCGACCGCATCGGCACGATCACGCCAGCGCGGGGGCTCGGATGCGCTGAGTTCGCCGCCCAATCCCATCGCATCGAACTGGCGGTACACGTTTGCGGTCGCAAGCGGCTTGAGCGGATTGATCAAGACCGCGGCCAGCGGCGGAATATGGACCGGAACGAAGTTGTCACCGGCGCCGGTCATGTATGCTGGCGCAGCAGATACGCACACTGGCGCGTCGGCGCCCAGCGAGCGCGCGATGTCAGCGAGTTGAGCGGGCGTTCGACCGA
The DNA here is from genome assembly GCA_937967725.1 of uncultured Alphaproteobacteria bacterium. Lineage (GTDB taxonomy): Bacteria > Pseudomonadota > Alphaproteobacteria > Caulobacterales > Aquidulcibacteraceae > Vitreimonas. The sequence goes on from CALBSY010000362.1 coordinate 3,209, forward strand.
GCATCCAAAGTTGATTGAGCGCGCGCAGCGTCGCCGCGGCGTCAGATGAGCCGCCGCCGATGCCGGATGCGATGGGAAGGTTTTTCTCCAGCATGATGGCTGCGTCTGGTTGAATGTTGGCCGCTTGGGCGAGCGCATGCGCTGCGCGCAAAACGAGGTTGTCGCCACCGGTGTCCAGTTGTCCGGCAAACTCGCCGCCGATGTCGAGCGAGAGTGCTTCGCCGTGAGCGGCGCCGATAATGTCGCCGACATCGGCGAACACCACGACGCTTTGCAGCGGATGCAATCCATCGGCGCGGGCGCGCCCGACCTTCAGAGTGAGGTTTATCTTGGCCGGCGCGAATACGCGCACGTTCATCGTTCGGCCGAATTTGTAGGGGGCTCGGCGGGCAAGCCGTTATCAAGCTTGGCTTGAATGGCGGCTGGGTCGTCTGGATCGAGCGTCAGCGCGCGCTGCCATTGAAAGCGCGCCTCGATGCGGCGTCCCACCCGCCAATAAACATCGCCAAGGTGATCGTTAAGGGTCGGATCAGCCGGTTCGAGTTCCACGGCGCGTTCGAGATGCTCGAGCGCTTCGGCATAATCGCCGAGCCGGTAATAGGCCCAGCCGAGGCTGTCGATGATGGCGCCGGAGTGCGGGCGCAGCTCGACTGCGCGCTGCACCATGGCCAGGCCTTGCTGCAAGTTCTCGCCGCGGTCGATCCAGGTATAGCCAAGATAATTCATTACATCCGGCTGTTCGGGCTGGATCTCCAGCGCGCGCAGGAAATCCGACTCGGCTTCAGCCCAGCGGCCAGTCCGTTCTCGCGCGACACCGCGTGCAAAGTGAAGACGCCAATCGTCGGGGTTGGCGGCCATCAATTGAGTGTAGATAGGTTCGGCTTCGTCGAAGCGGCCCAAACTTCTATACATGTCCGCGAGAGCGCGGCGAGCGCGCATGTCCCCGGCTGCGGCTGCGTCGCGCACTGCGCCCAGCGCCTCTTCCTCATGACCCGCCTCGACGAGCGCCCAGGCGGCCATCACACGCGCCGTTGGCGCATAGGCCGACTGCGACGGGATGCGCGCCAATGCGTCACGAGCAAGGTCGGCGTGCCCGAGATCGCTCTGTACCTGCGCAAACATCACCCGTGCGGCGTCGAGTTCAGGATCCATCATGAGCGCAAGCGTGAGAGCCGCCAGCGCATTGGTGCTGTCACTTTCCTGCTGAAAGATAGCCGCCATGCCGTAAAGACCGACGGCGGCTCCACGCGCCGATGTGAGGCGCTGCGTTTCAACCTGCCCGCCAGCGGCCAGGCGCGCGTGCGCGGCGGCGAGTTCGGGATTACCGGCGTTGGCGTCACTCGCAAGCAGTGCGGCGGCTTCATCACGCGCCCCGGCGCGGACGAGCAAATCGGCGTGGCGTTTCACGGCAGGCGGCAAGAACATGCCGCCTTCGGCCGCCGTCGCGTAGCTTGCGAGCGCAGCTTGATCACGACCGGCGTAATCCAGCGCCATCGCCTGCTGATAAGTAAACAGTCCGCCGTAAGGCCGGATCGAGGCGAACGGCGCCAGACCGACCACCACGTCGTCGACGCGCCCTTCATCGGCGTGCGTCCACACCAGCATCATGCGCGCAATCAGCCCTTCGGCCGCGGTGCCCTGGGCGCGGTTGAGTTCCTGCGCTGCGGCGCTTTCGCGTGAGGCCGCCAGATGATCTGCGGCGCGGACAAGATGCGCGAAAGCCGGCGCATCGTCTCGCGGCGCCATGCGCGCGGCTTGGCGTGCGCGGGCAATGTCGCCGGAGGCGAGCGACGCGAGCACGGCGCCGTTGAGCAGTGTCTCACTTTGCGGGTCGCGCCGCAGCGCGGCGAAATAGCGATCGGCGGCGGCGGCATGGTCGCGGCGTAGATTGGCCATCCGGCCGACGAGGCGGTCAGCGTAGGCCTCCGCCGCTGGCGCATTCGGCGGCGCTGATGCTGTCGCGCAGGCCGCCAGCGCCAAGCAACAGACGGCGGCCACAAGGCGGCGTGTCACAGCTCCTCCCGCTGCGCCGGTCCTTCGGGCAACGCCACGCGCGGCAGGTCGCGCGTGCGCGGCGCCGCCTCGGTCAGTCCGCGCGAGAGTTTGCGTTGGAGCGAACGGCGGCGGATTGCGTCGGGGTCCGCGTCGAGCGCCTGACGCCAAGCCTCGCGCGCATCGTCGCGCCGGTTGAGGCGCCAGTAGACGTCGCCGAGGTGGTCGAGAATCTCCGCGTTGGGGTTGGCGACAGACAACTCATTGGCGCGTTCGATCAGTGCGCGCGCCTGCTCAAAGTGGCCATAGAGATAGTAGGCCCACCCCAGGCTATCGACGACGGCGTAATCCTGCTGGCCGAAGTTGAAGCCTCGCCACAGCAGACGGTAGCCCTCTTCCAAGCCCTCAGGGCGCTGGATCAGTGCGTAGCCGAGCGCGTTTAGGCGCAGCACTGAGTCGGGCTGTTCGGCGAACAGGCCGCGAGCGACCTGGATGCCGTCGCTCCATGCGGCGGGATCGTCCATGAGGATGGAGACGTAGAGCAGGCGCGTATCGACGCTTTGGTCGATCTCGTAGGCGGCGCGCATATCGGCGGTTGCGGCAGGAATGTTGCCGGCGTAGCGATGCGCGTAGGCGCGCCAACCGAGCACGTCGGCGCGATCCTCCGGCGTCTGCACCATGGAAAGCGCCTGGTCGTAGGCGGAAATCGCCTGTTCTGGACTCTGCGCTTGGCGATAGACATCTGCGGCGGCCGCGATCACCGACCAACGTTCGCCGGCGCCGGCTTGCGCACGTTGCGCCGATGCGATGGCGTCGGGCAGTTGTTCGCGTTCGATCTGAATCGATGCGCGTACGATCTCGGCGTCTGGAGCGAACACGCTATCGGAAGGCATCAGCGCAATGATGCGCTCGGCGCCGTCTTCGCCGCCGGCTTGCAACAATTGTTGCGCGGCGTAGAGACGCCAGTCGTTGGCGTCGGGCGCCAGCAACAAGCCAATCTGCAGCAACGTCGTGCCTGACACGGAGTCGAGGCCCGGCTCCGGGTCCTGCGACGCGAGAATGCCGGCTAGGCTCTCGGTCTGGGTCAAGAACTCGGAGAGGAAGATCATCCAACGGCCTGCGGCGCTCTTGGCGTCGAGTTCGGGCTCGTAGGGCGCCTGGCCGACGTCGAGGCGGCGCAGATTCTCGCGCACGTCGGCCGAACGCGGCGCGAATTCCTCAACGATGCCATAGTAGCGGCGCGCCTCTTCCGTGCGACCCAGGCGGTGATGCACGAGCGCGGCGCGATAGACGGCGTGCGTCACGCGCGTAGCGCTCAACGCTCGCTCGAATTCTTCCATCGATTGCGGCTCGGCCTCGGGAGGCGGCGTCGGATTGAGCCGCTCCACCATCAGCGCATAAACGGCCGCCGCTTCTTCATAGCGGTGCGCGGACTCGAACACGAGCGCGCGCGCCACTTCCGGCAGCGGCGCGGGAAGATTGTCCCCGCCCGCGTCGACGCGCTCAACGCCGCGATCGACTTGTCCCTCCGCCGCAAGCAGGAATGGTTCGAGCATGTCGGCTACGCCGCCGCGCAGGCCGCCCGGCGCATTGGCCAAGACAGCACGCGCGTCATCGAACCGGCCGGCGGCGAAATTGTCGCTGAACACCGCGAGCGTCCACAACGCAGGATCGGTCCCGGCCTCGTTGTTGGCGAGTAAACGGCGGCCTTCGCGGATGAGATAATCGACATCCGCTTCGAGCAGCGCCGCTGACGGGTCCTCATAAGTGCGGTCCGGCGCGGCATTCGGTGGCGAGGTGACGCGCAATTCCTGCGCCGGTTCGACACCCTCCTGCACGACTGCATTTTGCAGCGTGCCGGTTTCCTGCTTGTCCTGCTGCGCCAGCGCCGGCGCGACGGTTCCCGCACTCAATGCTGCAACGCTTGCCGCCAAGAGGGCCCAACGCATGTTTCGTCCTTTCTCCCGCGGTCCGCGGGTACGGCTCAGAGGTTGGCGTAGTTCGGCCCGCCGCCGCCTTCGGGCGTCACCCAGTCTATATTCTGGCTCGGGTCCTTGATGTCGCACGTTTTGCAGTGAACGCAGTTCTGGGCGTTGATCTGAAAGCGCGGATTGGTCCCTGCCTCGTCGTAGAGCACCTCATACACGCCCGCGGGGCAATATCGTGTCGCGGGCTCGGCGTATTCCGGCAGATTCACCCCGATGGGAATGCTGGGTTCCCTCAAAACCAAGTGAACCGGCTGATCTT
>CALBSY010000363.1 GCA_937967725.1 uncultured Alphaproteobacteria bacterium
TGGTCGACAACCACCAACGCGACATCGTCGGCTGGTTCGCGTGTCTCGCGCACCCATTGCGGTTGCAACAGCGCCACAAACAGGAAGAGCAATCCCGCTGCGCGCGTTACCGGCGCGGCGCCGCCACGCCAGAGATAGACGCCCCATGCGGCAAGCGCGATGACGCCGAGCACGATTCTCACGCTGAAGGGCAGCGCTGGATCGAACCCTATACGCGAGGCGCCGATCATAGCAGCTCTTAGCCCACACGTCCGAGCAGCGCCGGGACGTGCACCTGATCGGCTTTATAGTTTCCGGTCAACGCCACCATCACCATGTTGACGCCGAAGCGGAGCGCCAATTCACGCTGCCGCTCGCCGCCTTGGACCTGGCCGGACCAAGCCGCCGCCCAATCGCCGTTGCCCACGAACAGCGATGCTACGCCGTCGCGCGCGGACGCCGCCGAAGCGCTCTCGGCCCACAATTGCGTCGCCGGCGTTCGCCCGGGGAAACTGCGCATGAGATAAAACGAACGCGTCAACACGTGATCGGTGGTCACGAGTTCGAGCGGCGGCACGTCGACGCCGGCTAGCATCGCCGCGGCCGGCCGCCCGCCGCGCGGCTCACTACGCCCCGCGTCGCGCGTGTCGACCAGCAACAGGCCGCCGATTGCCAAGTAGCGGTCTATGTTCGCCAGCGCCCGGTCCGAGAGCCGCTGCGGCGAAGCAGGCGCAGGCCAGTAGAGAAAGGGATACGCAGAGAGATCGCTGCGTTCGAGATCGACTGCCGCGGGCGAACCAGGCTCGACCGAAGTGCGCGCGGTCAGAATGTCGGAGAGCGCCTGCAAGCCGGATGCGGATGCGCGATCCACTTGCGCATCGCCGGTGCGGACATACGCCAGCCGCAACACCTGCGTCGGGTCGGCGTCCTGCGCGAACGCCTCGCCGGAGGCAAACAATGTCAGCATGGCGAGTCCGGCGGCGCTTGCGCGCGCCAGCCGCGGCAAGCGTCCGATCAGCAGCAACGCGATCAGCAGGTCGAGCGCCAACATCAGCCCTGCGGCGCCGAACAGCCAACCCGCCAGCGGCCGTTCGATCGTCGCGCCTAGGCCGGCGCGCGCGACGCCGCTCGGCAGTTCGAGCGGCGCGAGCGATTCATCAGCACTGGCCGCATCGATAGATGCCGACACGCCTGCGCGCTCGTACAGACCGGGCGGCGTAGCCGGCGAAGGCCGCGCCGTGGCGAACGCCTCGGGCGCGATGGGCTGTAGCTCCGGCGGCGCCGGTGACAGCGCGCCGAATCCGTCCAGCACACGCTGCGCCACAAACGGCCCGCCGGTGATCTCGCGTTCTCCGGCGCCGTCGGGCCGTGCGGCGAACGACAGCGTCCGCCGCAGCATTTCCACGAACAGCCCCGAGAGCGGCAAGTCGGACCATTCCGGCCCGGCGCTTACGTGAAACAACACGATCAAGCCTCGCCCACGCGGTTGCGCCGTGACGAGCGGAGAATTGTCCGTCAGCGTCGCCCATACGCGCGCCTCTTCAAGTGAAGCAGGTTCAGCCAGCACTTGGCGGCGCACATTCACATCCTCGGGGGGCGCGACGCCGGCGAACGGAGAATCGTCCGGAAACTGCGCGACGCCCAGCGGCGTTTCCCAAGCGAGTGCGCTGCCGAGTGATCGTGAACCCGGCCGTAGTCGAACCGGTGTAAACTCGTCCGCGTCGTTCGCTAGCCGCGGACCGGCAAATCGAACCAGCAAGCCGCCGTTTTGCAGCCATCGCTCAAGCGCCACGGTCTCGGTCGGTGCGATGCGCCCGGCGTCCGGCAGCACCAGCGCCTGCGCGCGCGCGTCGATCAGTTCGTTGACCCCGCCGCGACGGAGGCCTGCCTACGGTTGCCGCGCG
>CALBSY010000364.1 GCA_937967725.1 uncultured Alphaproteobacteria bacterium
AGTCACGCCCCGGGCGCTGCGCTTTTACGAAGACAAGGGCCTTTTGACCCCCCGCCGCGACGGCATGAACCGGGTCTATTCGCACCGCGACCGCGCGCGCCTGCAGCTCATCCTGCGCGGCAAGCGGGTGGGGCTGTCGCTGATCGAGATCAAGGAGATCCTCGACCTCTACAAGGTCGATCAGCGCGCCCAGGCGCAAACGGCGCTGAAGAAGTACAAGCAGCGCATTGTTGCGCTCGAAGCGCAGCGCGAAGATGTCGAAGCGGCGATCGAAACGCTGCATGACAGCGTCAAGCAATTGGAAGAATTCCTCGCCAAGCCCGCGCCGGCCGCCGCGATGGCGAACGCGCGCGCGTTCGAAGAGGAAGCCAAGAAGCGTTTCGAAGACGCCCACTAGCGGCGGTTGGCAGTCGGCAGTAGGCAGTCGCTGACTGTCGCTGTCGTGTTCGACTGCCGTTTGCCGACTGCCGACTGCCAATCGGGAGCCGAGAATGCCGACGTATTCAGCGCCGTTGAAAGAGTACAAGTTCCTGCTGAAGGACGTGCTCGAGATTGAGCGCTACTCCAATCTGCCCGGTTTCGCCGATGCGCCGATCGATCTGATCGATCAGGTGCTGGAAGAGGGCGCCAAGTTTTGTGAAGGCGTGCTGGCGCCGCTGAACAAGGTCGGCGACGAACACGGCTGTAAGCGCAGCGAGGACGGCGCGGTAGCAACGCCGCCAGGTTTCAAAGAGGCTTACAAGCAGTTCGTCGAAGCCGGCTGGCCGGGGTTGTCGAGTGATCCGAACTATGGCGGTCAAGGATTGCCGCACGTCGTGGCGCTGGCGTGGAGCGAGATGTGCTCCAGCGCCAACATGGCTTTCACCATGTACCCTGGCCTCAGCCATGGCGCCTACGAGGCGATCCACCGCCACGGCAGCGACGAGCAGAAGCAAACCTACCTGCCGAAGCTGGTCACCGGCGAGTGGACCGGCACCATGAACTTGACTGAGCCGCATTGCGGCACCGACCTCGGCATGCTGCGCACCAAGGCGATCCCACAGGCGGACGGCAGCTATCGCATCAGCGGCCAGAAGATTTTCATCTCCGCCGGCGAGCACGACCTCGCCGACAACATCATCCATCTTGTGCTCGCACGCATCGAAGGCGCGCCGCAGGGCACTAAGGGCATCTCACTTTTTATCGTGCCGAAATTCCTGGTGAAGGAGGACGGCTCAGTCGGCGAACGCAACGGCGTCGTGTGCGGCCACATCGAAGAGAAGATGGGCATTCATGGCAATTCGACCTGCGTGCTCAACTACGATGACGCTGTCGGCTATCTCGTCGGGCAGGAGAACAAGGGCCTGGCTGCGATGTTCGTGATGATGAACGTCGCGCGGCTCGGCGTCGGCCTGCAGGGTCTTTCGCAATCGGAAGTCGCCTACCAGAACGCAGTCGCATACGCGAAGGATCGCCTGCAAGGGCGCTCGATCACCGGCGCAAAAAATCCGGACGGCCCGGCTGATCCGATTATCGTCCATCCGGATGTACGCCGCATGCTGATGGACGCGAAGGCGTTTAACGAAGGCGCGCGCGCCTTCACCTTCTGGACCGCGCTGTACGGCGATCTGCTCACGGCCTCCCCTGATGAGAAAGTGCGCGAAAAGGCCGACGACTACATGGGCCTGATGACGCCGGTGATCAAAAGCTACCTCACCGACAAGGGCTACGCCAACGCCACCAATTGTCAGCAGGTGTTCGGCGGTCACGGCTACATCGAAGAACACGGCATGAGCCAGTTCGTGCGCGATGCGCGCATCGCCATGATCTACGAAGGCACCAACGGCATTCAGGCGCTCGATCTGGTTGGCCGCAAGCTCGGCGCCAATGGCGGGCGCGCCCTGTTCGCGTTCTTCAAGGAGATCGACGAATTCGTCGACGCGCACGAGGACGACGCGGACCTGAAACCGTTCGTCGAAGGCCTGCGCACGGCCAAGGCCCAGATGCAGGACGGCGCCATGTGGCTGATGCCAAACGGCATGTCGAATTTCGACAATGCCGGCGCCGCCAGCCACGATTTCTTGAATCTGTTCGGCATCACCGCGCTCTCCTATATGTGGGCGCTGCAGGCGAAGGCCGCGCTGGCCGCCAAGAAAAACGGCGGCGGCTCAGATCCATATTACGACACCAAGCTCGCCACGGGCCACTACTTCCTTGCCCGCATGCTGCCCGATGCGGGCGCGCATCTGGCTAAGCTCAAGAGCGGGTCCGAGCCGGTGATGGCGCTCAAGGCGGAGTCATTCTGATGGCGTCGTACACAGCCACGCTCACCTGGGAACGCGGCGACGGCGACTTCGGCGACGGGCAATACTCCCGCGCGCATGAGATCGCCTTCGATGGCGGCGTGACCATGCCGGCGTCATCTTCGCCGCATATCGTGAAGCTGCCGCTGTCGCGCGAAGACGCAGTTGATCCCGAAGAGATGCTGGTGGCGTCGCTGGCGTCTTGCCACATGCTGTTCTTCTTGGATTTCGCGCGCCGCGCCGGCTACGTGATCGACGCCTACATCGACAAAGCTGAAGGCGTCATGGGCAAGGACGAGCGCGGGCGCATCGCCATGCTGCAAGTGAAGCTCCGTCCGCAAGTGATCTGGGGCAGCGACACGCGGCCGACGCCGGAACAATTGCGCGAGTTGCATCACAAAGCGCACGAAGCCTGCTTCATCGCCAACTCGTTCCGAGGCGATATCGCCATCGAGGGCGGGGAGGCGCATTAGTTTGCCGCGCTGTCGCCGGCCCGGCGGCAGCGGTCAGCGGATGGTAGGCGCGCAAGCGTCAGGGACGCCTCCGGTCCCAACAGGGTGCGAAAGTTGGAGTGAAGACATATGGCTGAAGCCTATATCTATGAC
>CALBSY010000365.1 GCA_937967725.1 uncultured Alphaproteobacteria bacterium
AAGAGGAAATTCCCGACGAATCCGACATGGCCGTGCATGAATTTCTCTCCCGAAATAACGAACAATCGGCGCTGGCGGCGGAGTGGACGTAACGCATCTTTCGCCGAGCTGCGCTAGGAGCCGCGCATGATCCTTGCGCGCCGCTCCTTCCTCACTGCCGCCTCGCTCTCGGCGCTGCCGCGCGCCGCCTGGGCGCAGAACCTCTCAGCCGGCGTGTTCACGCACGGCGTCGCGTCCGGCGATCCAGTCTCCGACGGCGTAATCCTATGGACTCGCTTCGCCCATAGCGGCGAAGGCCGTCTCGCTTGGGAAATCGCCGAAGACGAGGCCTTCACGCGTATGGTTGGGCGTGGCGACACTAGCGCATCGTTCGCCAATGATTTCTGCGCCAAAGTCGACGTGCGCGGTTTGGCGCCGGAGCGGCATTATTTTTATCGCTTCCTCTCCGCCTCCGGCCCCTCGCCCACGGGCCAAACAATGACCGCGCCGCGCGAGGGCGGCGAGCGTCTCACCGTGGCGGTGTTCTCCTGCTCGAACTTTCCGTTTGGGTACTTCCACGCCTACGGCCACGCCGCGCAGCGCGCGGATATCGATCTCGTGCTGCACACCGGCGACTACATCTACGAATACGGACGCGGCATTTACCCGAGCGAAGCCGATGCTGTGCCCGGCCGGTTGATCGATCCCGTGCGGGAGACCGTGACGCTGCAGGATTACTATCAGCGCTATGCGCTCTATCACACCGATCCGGACTTACAGGAGCTGCGCAGGCTCAAACCGCTCTCGGCAGTGTGGGACGACCACGAACTAACCAACAACACTTGGCGCGACGGCGCGCAAAACCATCAAGACTACGAGGGCGATTTTGCGCAGCGCATGGCCGCAGCGGCGAAAGCATACTTCGATTGGATGCCGATCCGGCGTCCCGCGCCCTCCGGCTTGCGGCTCTATCGCCACCTCGACTGGGGCGATCTCGCGCGCATCATCTTGCTTGACGCGCGGCTGATCGGTCGCGACCAGCAGCTCGACTATCGCGCCGTGCTGACCGGCCCCGCAGCGGAAGGACCGGCTGCGGCTTCCGCCGCGATCGCTGAGTTTCGTCACACCACGCTCGACAACGCTAATCGCACATTACTTGGTGCGGCGCAGGAAGCATGGCTCGCAGATACGCTGGTCCAATCGAAGCAGCGCGGTCAACGATGGCAGATCATCACGCAACAGATGGTCGTCGCCGATCAATATTTTCCTCAAGGCATGTCGGCGCTGCTATCCGATGGCGCCAGCGCCAACACACGGCGCTGGGTCGCCGCCGGTGAAACCATCGGTGCTCTGGGTCTGGGCTGGAACCTCGACGCCTGGAGTGGCTATCCGGCCGCGCGCACGCGTTTGCTGGAGGCTTGCGCAGTCGCCGCTAGTAACGCGGTTATTCTCGGCGGCGACAGTCACAATTGTTGGCTCAACAATCTGCCGGCGCCGAACGGAGGACGTCTCGCAGCGATCGAATTTGCCGGCGGCAGCGTCACCTCGCCCGGATTCGAGCGCACCTTCTCAAACACCGGCGAAGGCGAACGCGAAGCGCTCATGCGCAGCGGCAATCCACAACTCGCCTGGTGCGACGTCAGCCGCCGCGGCTATGGCGTCTTGCGTTTCACGCGAGAGGGTTGCCGCGCCGAGTGGAACGCCTTCGACGATGTTCGCCGCCCGGAACCGGGAAACGTCCACGCGCATGTTATCGAGAGCGCCGCCAGCGAATCCGCAGGCCCTGGCCCCTGGACCGCTGCTGTCCCCTGAGGGATTGCACAGGCGGCCATCCTGTTTCATCCATGCGTCATGAGCGATTGGTGGCGCGGCGCGGTCATCTATCAGATTTATCCGCGCTCTTTTTGTGATTCGGACGGCGACGGCGTGGGCGATCTGCGCGGCGCGGCTTCGAAGCTGGAACACATCGCCTCGCTCGGCGCTGACGCGATTTGGCTGTCGCCCTTCTTTCGCTCGCCGATGCGCGACTACGGCTACGATGTCAGCGATTATTGCGACGTCGATCCCATGTTCGGCTCGCTCGAAGACGCCGATGCGCAGATTGCACAGGCGCACAAACTCGGCATGAAGGTGCTGATCGATCTGGTCTGGTCGCACTCAGCCGATCAGCACGAGTGGTTCGCCGAAAGCCGCACCAGCCGAGACAACCCGAAAGCCGATTGGTACGTGTGGGCCGACGCCAAGCCGGACGGCTCCCCGCCCAACAATTGGCAGGCAATGTTCGGCGGCTCCTCGTGGACCTGGGATGCGCGTCGGCGGCAATATTACTTGCACAATTTTCTTCCCGAGCAACCCGATCTCAACGTGCGTCATCCGGAGGTGCAGGATGCGCTTCTTGACGTGGCGCGCTTTTGGCTCGCACGCGGCGTCGACGGTTTTCGCCTCGACGTCGTAAATTTTTATACGCTCGTCGCCGCACTGCGCGACAACCCGACGCTTAGTCTGGATCATACGCCAGCGCGCCCGCACCAGTTTCAGCGTCATCTCTATGACCGCACGCAGCCCGACACGCTTACCTTCATCGCCCGCCTTCGAACCTTGCTGGACGAACACGGGGCTATGGCGGTTGGCGAAATCGAGGATGAAGAACCGCTCAAGGTGCAACGTGATTACACCGAGGGCCCGCAGCGCTTGCACACTGCGTATTCGTTCTTCCTGCTGCGCACCCAAGAGATGACGCCTACCGTCGTGAAGGACGCGATGGATCAATGGGACAGCGCATTTGGCTGGCCATCGTGGAGTCTCTCGAACCACGACGTGGTTCGCTTCCCTACCCGGCTCGCCGGCAACGATCCGCAACGCAGCAAGCTCATGCTTGCGCTGCTGCTTTCGCTGCGCGGCTTGGCGTTCCTCTATCAAGGCGACGAGCTTGGCTTGCCACACGCGGACATGCCGTTCGAACGCTTGCGCGATCCGGAAGCGATCGCCTTCTGGCCCTCCGGCATCGGCCGGGACGGCGCACGCACGCCGATGCCGTGGAAGCGCGATGCGACCATGGCCGGCTTCACCACTGCGGCCGACGCCTGGCTCCCGCTCGATCCGCGGCACCGTCCGCTCGCGCTCGACATGCAGCTCAAGGATCAGCACTCCGTCCGCAGCTTCACGCGCAAGATGATTGCGTTCCGGCGCGAACACGAGCCGCTGCGCATTGGCTCCTTCGCCACGCACGACGCGCCCGAGCCGGTGCTAGCGTTCGAGCGTAAGACCAAGACCGAACGCGTGCTCTGCATCTTCAATCTTGGGCCCGCCCCCGTGCGTTGGCCGCTGCCCATGCCGGCGCGAGAGAAATTGCCGCTTGATGTCGGCGATGCCACGCTGGACGGCGAGGTGGCGGCGCTGGGCGGCTTTGCGGCGCTCTTCGTCGCAATTTGAGCGGGGCAAGGCTGGCGCGGCTCAGGGTTACGGTATAACATCTGCGCTGCGATGATCGGAATGCGCAGAAGCGACCAACCCAAGCGCCGGCCGGCAATCATGCTGGCGGCGTTGTTGGCCGTGCTCCTGCAAGCCCTCGTCGTCCCCACTCACGTCCACGTCTTCGCACCGCCGGCCGGCGCCGCCGTGGCCGGGCCGGACCTGGCCGCGGGCGGCGCCGCCGCGCATGTCACGGCGCCGCATGAACAGGTCAGCTGCGTGCTATGCGCCGTGCTGGCGGCATCAGGCCGCGCGGTTCTTGCGCACGCCGCCGAACTTACAAGCGAGCACCTATCCGCCCTGGCCGTGACGTTGCCTCGCGTGCGTGCGCCGCCGATTGCGCACACGCACTCCTGGCGCAGCCGCGCCCCGCCCGTCGTTCTCTAAGCAACGAACCGCGCTTCTCACGGGAAGCGCACGCTGCGC
>CALBSY010000366.1 GCA_937967725.1 uncultured Alphaproteobacteria bacterium
GAGGGCGTTCTTTCCAATCCGCCCCGATATCTGCGGCTGCCTGAACCGACGCGCCCGTCGTCGAGCGTGAGTTCAACCTCGCCCGAAGGCGTGGGCTTGATCGCACCGATGCGCGCGCGGTTGACCAGCCGCGAGCGATGCACGCGCGCGAAGCCTTTGTCGGCGAGTCGTTTTTCCCACGGCGCCAGCGTGCCGCGCGCTAGGTGTGTGCGCGTTTCGGTGTGGAACTCGACGTAATTTCCCGCCGCCTCGACCCAGAGCAGGTCGCGCGGATTGAGGAACACCGCAGCGCCGCCGTCGCGGATCTCAATCCGGTCGTCTCCGGCCCGCTCGGGTGGCGGGCGCTCCGCGCGGTGCTGCCACCACCAATAGACGGCTGCGATCGATGCGTAGGTGATGACGTCTTTGCGCCATTCGTAGAGCACGACGATGCCGACGCCATCGTCGAAGAAGCCGTAGCGCCCGCCCGCCGCCGCGTACGCCGCCTCGCGCATGAGCCAAATTGCCAAAATGTGGAGCAGCGAATAGGGCACGGTGAGCCCGAGGTGGATAACTCCGGCCTGGACCAGATTGTCGCCGCGGATCGGAAACCGGCGCACGGCCCAGCCCACCAACGGCGCCATCATGATCAAGACGAAGGCGCTGGTGACCTCCCAGAGCACCGGCTCCGACCAGTGGTCGCCAGCACCCTCCATGATGTCGGAGGTCATGGTGATGATCCCGACCACAACCCCGACCAGCGCCACCACACCCCACGGACCGACGCGCCAGCCGCCGCCGCTTGTCCCGTTCTCGCCGCCGTTGGTCACCAGGCGCTCCCCGCTCGTCCCAGCCGGCCGCCGGGCGTGGCTTCAGCCTAGCGGCGTGGGCGCAGGCGCGGAAGAAGCGGGCCGCTGGAGAGACCGTCCCATGACCGAACGCCGCTACGACCTCGACTGGCTGCGCATCGCCGCCTTCGCCACGCTCATCCTCTACCACGTCGGCATGTTTTACGTGACCTGGGACTGGCACGTGAAATCGAGCCGCGCCAGCGACGCCATCGAGCCGCTGATGCTGCTCACCAATCCCTGGCGGCTCACGCTGCTCTTTCTCATCTCCGGCGCGGCCACCCGGTTCATGGCCGACAAGATGAGCGCCTGGAAACTCACCGGCTCGCGCATGGGCCGACTGTGGCCGCCGCTCTTGTTGGCGGTGTTCGTGATCGTGCCGCCACAGAGCTATTACGAAGTGTATGAGGCGTTGGAGGCCATGGGCGAGCCGAACCCTGCGGCCAGCGCCTGGCTCCAGAACTTTTACATCAAATACGTCACCGCCTCCGGCAATTGGTGTGACGCCGACGGCTGCCTATTTACGCCGATCTACAACCACATGTGGTTCGTCGCCTACCTCATTGTCTACACGCTGGCGTTGATCCTGCTGCTGCCGGGGCTGCGGCGTACTCCAAAGGCGATCAGCGTGCTGATCGCTGGCCCCGGCCTCATCCTCGCGCCCTGGCTGTTCATGTTTGCGCTACGCGTGACGCTGTTTCCGATCTTCGGTGAAAGCCACGACATACGCGCTGACTGGTATCTGCACCCGCTCTATTTTGCGGTGTTCCTGTTCGGCTTCGCGATCGCCAAGCACCAAGATTTCTTCGAGCGCGCCACGAACTTGCGTTGGCTTGCGCTCGCCATCACGCTCGCGTGCTACGCCGCGATCCTGGTTTATTATTCGAGTTTCTCCGAAGCAGCGCCGCCGCCGGAGTGGCTGCGCATTCTGATGCGCGGCATACGCGAGATGCAGGCCTGGACCGCCATTATCGCCGCCATCGGCTTCGCACATCGCTACCTGCGCGCCGCTGACGGCCCAATCCGCCGCCTGCTGACGCAAGCGATCTTCCCATTCTACCTGATCCACCAGACCATCATCGTCGTCGCCGGGCACTATCTCGACGATCTGCGTTTGCCGCTGGCGCTCGAAGCCGCGCTGCTGATTTCCGCCACCGTGCTGGGATGCTGGTTGTTCTATGACCTGACGCGCCGGGTTCCCCCGCTGCGCGTATGGGTCGGTTTAGCCTCGAAAACAGGGCAGATTCATGTTAGTAAGCGTAAAGTCCTAGTTGGGGAGGCGAACTGAGCCTTTCAGCGGCAGCCGGCCGCTCTGGAGTGCGTGATGTTTTTTTGGTTCCTGGTCGCTGTCGCCATCGTCGTCGGCCTGACGATCCTCGGCGCCTTCGTCACGCGCCGCAATCCGGGCACCGAGTGGGAAGACCACGAGGACCGCCCGATGGGCCCGTGGGTCGATCACTGACCGATCGCTAATCGCCACTAAGTCTTTCAGAAAAGCGCGCTTTCGCTTGCGTCGCGTCCGATTGGGCGCATTACTTTGACGCGAAGGGAGTGCGCCCACGTGCAAATCCGCCGCGCCGTGCCGCGCGACGCTGACGCGATCGCCAAACTCGCTGCCGAGGCGGCGGCGGAGGAGGGCGGCGTTTCGGGTCTCGATGTTGACCGCATCAGGGCGCACGGCTTCGGCGGCAACGCGCTGTTCGAGGCCTGGGTCGCGCAGGAGCGCAATAACACGCCGATCGTTGCGCACGCCTGCATCACCAAGAGCTACGACGTGCGCCGCGCCTGCCCGACCATCGTGCTGTGCGAGCTTTACGTGAAGCCCGAACAGCGCCGCACCGGCCTCGCCCGGCGCATGATGGCGGTGGTAGCCCGCCGCGCCCGCGATCTCGGCGCGCGCGAACTTGCCATCACTACAGGGGTTGAAAATGAAGTCGCGCAACGCTTCTTCGCCGCTGTGGGCGCGCAGCCGCAGCAGGCCGCGGTGTTCATGATGTCCGCCGACGGCATCGACTGGTTGGCGAACGAAGGATTTTGAGCAGGGGGAACGCACGCCGCGCGTGCAACAAGAAGCAGGGAGAGGGACATGCTCGCAAAACCGCTATTGAAGACGGCCGCCTCGTGGATCGCCATCGCCGCGTTCGCCGCGGCCTGCGCCACGGCTGACAGCACCGGGCAGAGCGGCCCCGTCAACGCGGAAATCCGGCAGGCTTCTGTCGACGCCGCCGAAGCTGAGCTGACCGAGCGCTTCGAGGAAGAAGCCCGCATCGCCTGGGTCTACAACACCTACATCAATTACGACACCGAATGGTTGCTGCAGCGCGCCGACGCCGAAGGCACCGAAGCGCGCGTGCGTTTGGCTAGCGGCGCCGGCCGCTACGCCAATGTCGATCTGCCGCCCGACACCCGCCGCAAGATCGATCTGTTGCGCCTTTCGCTCACCATGCCCGCGCCGCAGCGTGCGGGCGCCGCCGATGAACTCTCCGCCATCACCACGCGTCTCGCATCGCGCTACTCCACCGGGCGCATCGACTATCAGGGCCGCGAAGTCACGCTTGACGAACTCGAGACCCTGATGGGCACGGAGCGCAATCCCGCGCGCCTGGAAGAAATGTGGACCGAGTGGCGTGAGAATTCAGCGCCAATGCGCGACGACTACACGCGCATGGTCGAGATCGCCAACGAAGGCGCGCGCGATCTCGGCTTCGACAATGTCGGCCAGATGTGGCTCTCGAATTACGACATGCCCGCCGCCGACATGGAAGCGGAAGTGCAGCGTCTGTGGGGCCAGATGCAGCCGTTTTACGAACAGCTGCATTGCTATGTGCGCCAGCGCCTTAACGCCCATTACGGCAACGCCGTCGTGCCGCTCGATCAGCCGATCCGCGCCGATATCCTCGGCAACATGTGGGCGCAGGACTGGCAAACGCTGATGCCGCTGGTGCGCCCGCGCGGCCGCACGCAGACCTACGACACCACGCAATTGCTGACCCGGGCCAACTACAACGAACAACGCATGGTTGAAGCCGCCGAGCGTTTTTACACTTCGCTCGGCCTTGCCGAATTGCCGGACACGTTCTGGGAGCGTTCGCTATTCACCCGGCCCGAGGATCGCGATGTCGTCTGCCATGCCTCGGCCTGGAACGTCGATAACGTCGACGATCTGCGCATTAAGCAGTGCATCCAGGTCAACGCCGAGCACTTCCAGACGGTGCACCACGAACTCGGGCACAATTATTATCAGCGCGCCTACAATCAGCTGCCGCTGCTCTATCGCGACGGCGCCCATGACGGCTTCCACGAAGCCATCGGCGATTTCGTCGCGCTCAACATCACGCCGCAATACTTGGTTGACATTGGACTTTTGCGCCGCAACCAGATCCCGCCGGCCTCAGCCGACGTGAGTCTCTTGTTGGAGCGCGCGCTCGAGAAGATCGCGTTTCTGCCGTTCGCATTGACGGTCGACAACTGGCGCTGGCAGGTGTTCGACGGCCGCATCACGCCGGAGAATTACAACGCCGGCTGGTGGGAGTTGCGTGAGCGCTATCAGGGCATCCGTCCGCCCAACGCGCGCGACGAGACTATGTTCGATCCTGGCGCCAAGTATCACATCGCCAACAATGTGCCGTACCTGCGCTACTTCCTCTCCTTCATCCTGCAAGTCCAGTTCTACGAAGCCGCTTGCCAGCAAGCCGGATGCGAAGGACCGCTGCAGCGCTGCAGCATCTACGGCAACGAAGAAGTCGGCGCGCGTTTCAACGCGATGATGGAAATGGGCCGCTCGCAACCGTGGCCGGACGCGCTCGAAGCCTTCACTGGCACGCGGCAAATGGATGGCGGCGCCATGGTGCGCTACTTCCAGCCGCTGATGACTTGGATGCAGGAAC
>CALBSY010000367.1 GCA_937967725.1 uncultured Alphaproteobacteria bacterium
CGAAGCACAAGAAGTGGACGAGCAGACTTTCTTCTATTCGCGCGAGACCGGCGGCACAGTCGTGTCGACGGCGCTCTTCAAGATGGAAGAGATCGTACGCGCGCGCTACCCGGTGAGCGAGTGGAACATCTACGCCGCGCAGGCCTCGGACGGCGACAACACGTCCAGCGATAATTCCGTGGTGCTAGCGCAGTTGCGCGACGTGATCCTGCCGATCTGTCAGTATTACGCCTATGTCGAGGTAGGCATGGATGACGAAGAGGATCATCCGGGCGCAGGCGAGCCGTCGACCAATCTCTGGCGGGCCTATCGGCGCGTGGCGCCGGAAGCGCCGTTCGCCATGCGCAAGGTGCGTCACCGCCGCGACATCTATCCTGTCTTCCGCGAATTGTTCGCGCGCCGGCCGGAAGGGATCGCATCGGAGGGCGTGGCATGACTCTGCTCGCCGACTCCAATCTGCTCTATAGCGGACCTGACTGGGATTTCGATCTGATCAAACGCGTGCACGAGGCGTGCGGCGAGATAGGCATCAAGGAGATGGGGCTCGATCCCTATCCCAATCAGATTGAAGTGATTACCGTCGAGCAGATGCTGGATGCATATGCGTCCACCGGCATGCCGTTGTTTTACCGGCACTGGTCGTTCGGCAAGCACTTCGCGCGCAACGAAGCGATGTACCGCAAGGGCTATCAGGGCCTGGCGTACGAGATCGTGATCAATTCCAATCCTTGCATCGTCTACATCATGGAGGAAAACTCCGCGACGATGCAGACATTGGTGCTGGCGCACGCCGGTTATGGTCACAGCCATTTCTTCAAGAACAATTACGTGTTCAAGCAATGGACGGACGCCGACGGCATTCTCGACTATCTCGAGTTTGCGCGCGGCTTTATCGCCAATTGCGAGGACCGGTATGGACAGGAAGAGGTCGAGCGCGTGCTAGACGCCGCGCACGCGCTGCAGAGCCACGGCGTGCATCGCTTTCCGCGCAAGCGCATGCCGGACCTGCGTTCCGAGCAAAAACGCGAGGAAGAGCGCCGCCGTCATGGCGAGCAATTGTTCAATGACCTTTGGCGCACCGTTCCCACCGGGCAAAAGCGCAAGCGCAGCAAGGACGAGGACGAGCGGCGCAAGGCCATCCTCGGCATTCCGGAAGAGAACCTGCTCTATTTCTTGGAGAAGACCGCGCCGCGGCTGGCGTCATGGCAGCGCGAAGTGCTGCGGATCGTACGGCTGATCAATCAGTACTTCTATCCGCAGCGCCAGACCAAGGTGATGAACGAAGGTTGCGCCACCTACACGCATCACCGCATCATGAATCGTCTGCACGAGAAGGGGCAGATTGACGACGGCTCTTTCCTGGAATTTCTGCACTCTCACACCAGCGTGGTGATGCAGCCCGATTTCGACGACCGGCGCTTCTCCGGCATCAATCCATATGCGCTTGGTTTCGCCATGTGCTGCGACATCGAACGCGTCTGCACCAATCCGACCGACGAAGACCGGGAGTGGATGGGCGATATTGCGGGTAATGGCGATCCCTACGGGACGTTGCGCGATATCTGGGCCAATTACCGTGATGAGAGTTTTGTATCGCAGTTCCTCTCGCCGCGGCTGATCCGGGAGTTCGGCATCTTCCGCGTCGTTGACGACGAGGATGAGGAAGAGATGAATGTCGCCGCGATCCACGATGAGCGCGGCTATCGCAAAATCCGCCGTGCGCTGTCGAAGCACTACGATATCGCCTATCGCGATCCGGACATTCAAATCGTCGATGTCGATCTCGCCGGAGACCGCAAACTCATCCTGCAACATAGAGTGCTAGACGGCATCATGCTCGAAGAGACCGATGCCGAACGCGTGCTGCAGCATGTCGCTGATCTCTGGGGCTACGACGTGAAGCTGGTCGAGGCGGACGATAGCGGCGCGCAACTGATGGAGCATAGCGCTCAGCCGCGCCGGCCGTTCATGTGAAGACGCCGCCCACTCAAATTCCCAGCCGCGCCAGTCCATCCGCAATGGCGGGATCAACTTGCACGTCGCGCGGAGAGAGCGGGCGGGCCAGGCGGATGCTTTCCATGGCGCGCGCGCGGGATAGCGCGACGTAAGTTTGACCCGGCGCGAAGGCGCCGCGGCCAAGATCGATCTCGACCGCGTCGAGCGTCATACCCTGCGCTTTGTGGATGGTGAGCGCCCAGGCCGGCGCGAGCGGGAATTGCACGTACTTGAATTCCTCTTTTACCTCCATGCGGCCTTCCTTGGCGTTCCAGCTCCAGCGCGCCTGCGGCCAGATCGCACGCTCGACGTCGACATCTTCCCCGCCGTCGAGCGTGACGGCGATCACGTTCTCGTCGAGCTGTTTCACCGTGCCGAGCGAACCGTTCACCCAGCGCCCCTCCGGATCGTTCTGTGTGAAGATGACGCGCGCGCCGCGTTTCAGCGTGAGTTCAAGCGGGGCAGGGAAGCGGTCGGCTTGCGCTTTCGGCGCTTCGCCCTCGAAGCCGCCGGAATATTTGGCGGCCACCCCGGAGAGCGCCGCGAGGCCCTGCGCGTTATAGCGGTCGGCCACGGCGTTGGTGGCGCATAAGAGCACCGGGCGCGCCGGTAGCGAACGGTCGAGACAGACAGTGTTGAGGATGGTGACGGCTTCCTCGGCGCCGCGGCGCTCGCGGATCGAGGACAACAGCGAGATAAAGTCGCGATTGGTTTGACGATGGACTTCGGTGAGCTCGACAGCGGCGAGCGGCGCATCGCGCAGTACGTGCGCCGAGAACGCATAGGGACTCGCGTACCCAGATTCCTCCAGCAGTATGCCTTCGTCGCCGCGCACCACGGGCGGCAGCTGATAGAAGT
>CALBSY010000368.1 GCA_937967725.1 uncultured Alphaproteobacteria bacterium
AATTCCGCAGTGAGAACCCAGGCGTCGATATCGAGCTGCGCGTGAGCGAGTCGCTAAGCGACTATAAGAAGGAAGGCATCGACATCGGCGTGCGCCTCGGGCTGGGCGGGTGGCCCGGACTCAATGCGCACAAGCTGTTCGACGAAGCGCTGACGCCGGTGTGCACGCCGGAGTATCGCGACCGGCTCAATTTGCGCACGCCGGAGGATCTCAAGCGCGCGACGCTGCTGCGCAATCCTTGGACGCCGTGGGCGCGCTGGTTCCGCGCTATCGGAATCGATTGGCCTGAACCGACCACGGGCCCGAAATTCGACGACGCGCCGTTACTGTTGCGCGCCGCGCTGCAGGGAGACGGCGTCGCTCTCGGCCGGCATTGGCTGGCGATCGACGAATTGCGCGCCGGGCGCTTGGTGGCGCCGTTCCAGATGGCCGTGCGTGACGATTTCTCGTATTGGCTGGTCTGGCCCACGGGCCGCGCGGTCACGCCGGAAGCAGCCCGTTTCCGCGATTGGTTGCAGGCGCAGGCCGCGGCTGAGGAGCCGCCCTGCCCGGTTCCTGTCGCCGAGGCGGCGGAATAAGCATCGGAGCAATCGATACCGCGCATAGAAAGAAACGCGCGAACTGGACGGCTCCGATGCAGTGAGCGCAGTTGAGCGCGGCGCGGCAGCGGCCTATTGGTCGGCCTCCAAGAGGAATCCTATGACTAGCCCCGCCGCAATCATTTCCATCCCGCGCGCCAGCGGCGCGCCGCTCGAAATCGGCAACCAGCTGCCGCTGACCTTCATCTGCGGGCCGTGCCAGCTGGAAAGCCGGGGTCACGCGCTGGAAACGGCGGAGTTCCTGCGCGACGTGTTTGCTCGCGCGGGCGCCGGGTTCATCTACAAGACGAGCTTTGACAAGGCGAACCGTTCCAGCCTTGGCACCAAGCGCGGCGCGGGCCTGGCGACATCGGGACCGATCTTTGAAGAAATTCGCAGCAAGCTCGGCATACCGGTGCTGACCGACGTGCATCTGCCTGAGCAGTGCGCCGACGTGGCGCAAGTAGTCGATGTGCTGCAGATTCCCGCCTTTCTCTGCCGCCAGACTGATCTGCTCGTCGCCGCCGCTGAAACCGGCAAGCCGATCAACGTCAAGAAAGGCCAGTTCCTTGCGCCGTGGGACATGAAGAACGTAATCGCCAAGATCACTGGCTCGGGAAATCCGAACGTCATGGCATGCGAGCGCGGCGCTAGCTTTGGTTACAATACGCTCGTCTCCGACATGCGTGCGCTGCCGATCATGAAAAGCTTCGGCGCACCCGTGGTGTTCGACGCCACACATAGCGTGCAGCAACCGGGCGGGCGCGGCGACACCAGCGGCGGCGAACGCCAGTTCGTGCCCGTCCTCGCGCGTGCGGCGGTCGCGATCGGGGTGGCGACTGTGTTCCTCGAAGCACACCCCGATCCGGACAACGCGCCGAGCGACGGACCGAACATGGTGCCGTTCGACCAACTCGAAGCGCTCGTTCGCGATCTGGTGGCTTTCGATAAGCTGGCCAAACAGACCGCCGTGGCGGCGGAGTAGCCAGCAGCGCAAAAGGCCCGTAGAACGCGCGCATGTTTGAACGGCGCATACTCGTCACCGGCGGGTCCGGTTTTTTAGGCTCGCATCTGTGCGACCGGTTGGTCGCGCGTGGTGACGATGTGGTCTGCGTCGATAACCTATTCACCGGCCGCAAGCGCAATATCGCGCATTTGCTCGGTCTGCCGAACGTCGAGTTCTTGCGGCACGATGTAACGTTTCCGCTCTATGTTGAAGTCGACCAGATTTACAATCTCGCCTGTCCGGCATCGCCGATCCATTACCAGCACGATCCGGTGCAAACGACCAAGACCAGCGTGCACGGCGCCATCAACATGCTGGGCTTGGCCAAGCGCCTCAAGGCGCGCATTTTTCAGGCCTCGACCTCGGAAGTGTACGGTGATCCCAGCGTGCATCCGCAGCCGGAGGAATATTGGGGTAATGTCAATCCGATCGGCGCGCGCTCTTGCTACGACGAAGGCAAGCGCTGCGCCGAGACGCTGTTCTTCGATTACTATCGCCAGCACAAACTCGATATCCGCGTCGGCCGCATCTTCAACACGTACGGCCCACGCATGCACCCGAACGACGGGCGCGTCGTGTCGAATTTCATTGTGCAAGCGCTCAAGGGCGAGAACATCACTCTCTACGGCGACGGCCAGCAGACGCGCAGCTTCTGCTATGTCGACGATCTGATCGACGCTTTCCTTGCCTACATGGACAAAGACGGCGATCTGCCCGGCCCGATCAATCTGGGCAATCCGACCGAGTTCACCATCAAGCAGCTGGCCGAGACCGTGATCGACCTCACCGGCTCGGCATCCAAACTCGTGCATCAGCCGCTGCCCAGCGACGACCCCAAGCAGCGCCAGCCCGACATCAGCAAAGCCCAAGAATTGCTCGGCTGGCGCCCGAAAGTGCAGTTGCGCGACGGCCTGGTGAAGACCGTCGCCTATTTCGAAACCCTGTTGCGTGAACGCGACCCGCTGATCGTCGGGCGCTAGCGACAGCCTGTTCGCCGAATGCGGACATCAGCGCTGCAAATAGACCCCCCAGCCGAGCAACGCAGCCGCGCCAATCCAGATCGTCACGATGGCTACGGCGGCTATTCTGCTGACGGGGCGGTCGGAAACCGTCGCCGCATGTGCGCGGTGCTCCTCCATGATCGGCGCGGGGATCAGTTTGATCGCGACCCAAATACCGAAGGGAAGAAGGAGCAGATCATCAACATAGCCTAGGACCGGGATAAAATCTGGGATGAGATCTATTGGCGACAGCGCATAAGCAACGACGAAACTCGCAAGCGCTTTGGCATACCACGGCGTTCGCGGATCTCTCGCCGCTAGGTAGAGGGCGATGGTCTCACGTTTGAGCGAGCGCGCCCAGTTTGACAGTCCAGACAACATCCAGGCTACGCGATCCAGGCGCGAACACCCGCTAATAACAATCGCCTATCCGTCCCATTCGGCGAAGAACGCCGCGTTCTGCGCGCGCGCTTCCGCTTCCATCACGCCGGTCGCGACCTCGACGCCCGCCGCGCGCAGCCGTTCGATACCGACGCCACACGCATACGGGTGCGGATCGCCAGCCGCGACCACAACGCGCACGACCCCGGCGGCGATCAGCCGATCCGCGCACGCGGCCGCGGCAGTGCTGCGCTTCGCGCAGGGCTCGAGGGTCACATAGACGTCCGCGCCACGCGCCTGCGCGCCCGCTTGCGCCAGGGCCACTTCTTCCGCGTGCGGGCGCCCGCCCTCCGCGGTCGCGCCTTCGCCGACCACAGCACCGTCCTTCACGATCACACAGCCCACGGACGGATTGGCGCCAGTGCGCCCGACGCCTAGCGCAGCTAAATCGAGCGCGCCGCGCATGTGATCAGCGTCGGTCACCCAGGCAGCGCCGGCAGATTCGCCGCGCGCTCTACATCCAGATATCGCGCGCTCTTCGGCTTCAAGCTCGCATCCAGCTCAATCAGCAGCGGATTCCCCGTGGGGATTTCGACGCCGACAATGTCCTGATCCGGCACAGCGAAGAGGTGTTTCACAATGGCGCGCAGCGAATTGCCATGCGCAGCGATGATGAGGTTCTTGCCCGTCCGCAAGTCCGGCGCGATCGCTTCGGTCCAGTACGGCAGCACGCGCTCCAAGGTCAGCTTCAGCGACTCGGTTCGCGGCACCTCGACGCCGGCGTAGCGGCGATCAGTCGAGAGATCGAACTCGCCGCCCTTCTCCAGCGGCGGCGGCGGCGTGTCGTAAGAGCGACGCCACACTTTCACTTGCTCATCGCCGTGCTTTTTCGCGGTTTCGGCTTTGTTGAGCCCGGTCAGCGCGCCGTAATGGCGTTCATTGAGCCGCCAGTGGCGCGCCACCGGCAACCACGCGAGCTTCGCCGCGTCGAGCGCCAGATTGGCGGTCCGGATCGCGCGCGTCTGCACGGAGGTGAACATCTTGTCGAACGGGACGCCGCTGCGGGCCAGCAGCGCGCCGGCGCTTATGGCCTCCGCCTCCCCCTGCGGCGTCAGATCCACGTCGACCCAGCCGGTGAAGCGGTTTTCCAGATTCCACTGGCTCTGGCCGT
>CALBSY010000369.1 GCA_937967725.1 uncultured Alphaproteobacteria bacterium
CGCGTCTGCGCCTCCGCGGTCGCGAACGACATGGCGAAGAAAAACGCTCCGAGCGCCAAGATTGAAATACGCATGGCCTACCACCTCGTCCGCTGGCGCGGACCGCTATGTCCCCTTGCCGGGCTCGCCTTGCTTGAGCCAGCCCAGCCAAGACCAGGGTACTTGTACATCATCGCTGAAAGCAACGGCTTGAGCAGGCCATTCGCCCAGCACGGGTAAGGCTCGGCCCTTCCGGGTTCCCATTGGCGCGGACTTTCTCGGCGCACGGGCGAAACACCTCTTTCTCGCCGTCGGAAACATGCTTGTATGGCGCCGCTCTGAACCTAGAATGAGCGACGCCATGCGAGGGCGGCGTCGGTGGGGATTCGACGATGAAAAGACGGGGCCGAATGGCGGATTTCTGCCGCACGCTGCTTCTGGCGGCCAGTGTTACCGCACTGTCTGCAACGCTGGCGCATCCGCAGGACTTGGCGGATTTGAACGATCAGATTCTGCAGAACCCGCAGGACGCTGAACTCAACCTGCGCTACGCGCGCGCCGCAGAAGAAGCAGGCCAAATACGCCTTGCGCTCGCCGCCTATGAGCGGGTGATGATCAATGACCCCGACAATGTCGAAGCGCGGCGCGGCTACGAGCGCATCCGGCGCATTATCGAACCACCGTTCACGACGCTACGCACCGAGGTCGGCGTCCGTTGGGATTCAAATCCCAGCAGCACGGCGTTTTCCGATGAAGAGGCGTATTCGGTATTCGCCAACGCCACACTGATGGATGAGCGGCTGCTGGGCGGACGCCGCTGGCGATCCGTGGCCAGCTTTGAAGCCGAGATCGTGCCCGACATCGACGAGCTCGATCACGCATACTTGGGCGCGCAAACCGGCCCGCTGTTCCATACGGCGCCGCACGTTGCAACGATTCCATCGATCGGCGCGGGCGTCGCGATGCTCGATGGCGATCACTATTTCAGCGAGATCAACGCCGGCGTCACCGTAGAAGGCAAGAACAGCGGCGTTTCGTGGTGGACGCGCTTCCGCGCCGGCTGGCGCGACTATGCCGACGATGCAACCGCCGACGAAGGCGTATACGGCGAAGTGACAGCGGGGCTGTCTATTCCGCGCATCGCCGCGGAAACCGACACCTTGGTGCTAGTGCCTTGGGTGCGTGTGAGCGATATCGACGGCAGCACGTTCAGCTTCATTACTGGCGACATCGCGCCCGGCCAATTCTACGAGTTTGGCCTCGACGCCACTTACCACTACCAAGTGAACGACCATGTGCGTCTTTCGGCCGGCGCCATGGCGCGCCAGCGCGAATACACCGAAACGATGGTCGGTCCGGACGAGCGCAGCGACACCTACGTCGCCCCGGAAGTCGCCGTCACATTCGAGAACATTATGCCGTGCGAATGCGGCATCCGGCTGGCGTATCAATACCGCGACAACGAATCGAATGATCCCACGTACGATTTTGACGCTAGCCAGGTATCGCTCTCGTTCCTGTCGCGCTTCTGAGCAAACCTACTTCCGTTCCATATCGTAGACGCCATCCCATGCGCTGGCGTCCTGCGGCGCTTGACCGAGGCGCTCGGCGTAAACCGCATAAAGACCGCGCAATGACTCAATGTCACGCGCGCGTAAATCCTCTAGGTGACGGCGCGCTTCGTCCCAACGACCGCCGCGATAGGCGGCGAGGAAGCGCTCGTGCACGGTGGGAAGATCCCCAGCAACGTCAGGCAATAGAGAAAGCAATGTAAACAGGCGGGTGGGCGTCGCGCGGCCCTTCACACGTACGAGGTCGATCTCAAAGAATGGGATGTCTGGCAGCCGGCCCGCGGTGTCCTCGCCCACGACCAGCGCAATCCCATACACCTTAGTCAGGCCTTCCAGCCGGGACGTGATGTTCACATTGTCGCCGATCGCCGAGTAATCGAAGCGCCGATGCGATCCGAGATTGCCCACACAGCACTCGCCAGAGTTCACACCCATGCCGATGGCGACCGTCGTGAAAGCTCGCCCCTGCGCTTGCGCCTCGTCGCGCCACTGCGCGTTCAACTCTTCCATTTTGGCGACGATCTGAGCGGCAGCCTCGCAGGCGTGGCGCGCGTGTTCGGAATCTTCAATCGGCGCGTTCCAGAACGCCATGATGGCGTCGCCCATATATTTGTCGATGGTGCCGCCGCGTTCGATGATGATGTCGGTGAGCGGCGTAAGCAGACTGTTGATGAACCTGGTGAGCTGTTCAGCGCTCATGCCTTCGGCGATGCCAGTAAAATTGCGGACGTCGCAGAACATCAGCGTGAGGTCACGTACTTCACCGCCTAGCGTAAGCCGCTCGGGATGCGCCGCCAATTCCTGCACTACGCTCGGCGCCACGTACTGACCGAAGGCCCGGCGTATCTCCGCGCGCTGCCGCTCGGTGCGACGATAGAAAAAGATTGCTGATGCAGTTGCGAACAGAAATGCGCAGGCGGCCGGGAAAACTGGATCAAACAGATAACCCCCAGCGACAAACGCGAGCGCGCTCACACCGAAGATGACAACGACCGTGGCGGCGCCGAGAGCGGCGCTGGCGCCTGCCGAGAGGCGTGGCGCAGCCAACGCCAAGAGAATGATGGCGGCGATCGCAACGAAGAATTCGAGCGCCGGCGCGATATCTGGGCGGCTGAGGAAACGGCCGCCTATCAGCTGTTCGACAACCTGCTGATGAATCTCCACGCCCGGAATCGACGCATCGATCGGCGTTGCGCGAAGATCCAACAACCCTGGCGCAGTGGCGCCAATCATCACGATCTTGCCAGCGACTTCGGCGGGATCGACTTCGCCGGCAAGCACGCGAGCGGCGGAAATATAGCGGCTCGCATCGCCCGGCCGAAAATGCAGCCAAACCTCGGCTTGCGGAGTTGTCTGAAAGACGCGGTCTCCCAAGCGAATGTCACGTAAGCCGTTCGGCGTCGCGCGCGCGACGTAGGTCGACTCCCCTTCCGCCACACGTAACGCCTCCAGCGCTAGCGACGGGATCAGCAAGTCGAACTCGCCTTGCGCCGCCACCAGCGGCACCCGCCGCATCACTTGGTCGCGATCCGGCGCCCAGTTCATAAAACCGAGCCCGTGCGCCGCATCGCTGAGCGGAGGCACGTTGTCGACGTAGCCTGAAAAGCGCAGCAAGTGCGGCGCAGGATTGCCGCCGACCGCAGCCATTCCAGCCTTGACCGGAAAAATGTCCAGCGATGCTCCTTGGTCCAGGACTGCCGCCAGGACGGTGGGATTGCGGGCGACCGCCTCGGCGAAGGCCCCATCGTGAGTCGGCCAACCGCCGATAACATTGCGCAATGCGCGACGGCGCTCCGGCGGCAACCATGTCAGCATTTGTTCGGGCGAAGTGCGATCGGGCTCCGCAAAAAGAACGTCGTACACGATCGACGCCGCGCCTAGTTCGCCCAGTTCGTCCGTCAGCCGCGCCAAGGTCGCGCGTGGCCACGGCCATTGGCCCAATTGCGCCAGCGATTCTTCGTCGATTGCCACGATGCGCACGGGTTCGCCCTCCACCGGCGGCGCTGGCGCCATGCGCTGATAGGCGTCAAAGACGAGCGAACGTAGAGATTGCAGCGCTGCCGGGTTCGCGATGAACAGCGCCGCCACCGCCAACAAGAACGCGGCGGCGAGCGCCGAATAGGTCCGCCCCTTCAGGACTCGGCCAACAGCGCCGGCTCTTGCCGAAAAGAACTCTGCGAACGTCACCCGCCCCCCAGATCGTCTTGCGCGGCGGACCCTGACGCGATTGCGTCAATTGCTCAAGCGTTCGGTAGCGACGCTTGATCCGTGTCAGGCGGCGCACGGAGCGCCGGGCTCGATCTGCCGCACGAAGATGCCGGCTGCGCCGTGCGCCGTGTAATCGGAAAGTATCGGTGCTATCGCTAAGCGGCCAGGAAACTCGCCGCCCTGGCGGCCCAGCAGCGTCACGCCGATTTCGCCCACTTTGCCCTCTTTGCTGAGAACCTGCTCTATCAGTTCGGCGACCGCCCGCCTCTGGGGCGGGCCGAGCAAGTCCACGAAGCGGTGGCCGAGCAAATCAGCAGCATTGAAACCGGATAGCTGGCGATCCTTTCGTCAATCCACTCGATGCGCGCTCGCGCATCG
>CALBSY010000370.1 GCA_937967725.1 uncultured Alphaproteobacteria bacterium
ACCGCTAGGCTACGCATTCGGCTCTCTCCCCTGAAACTAGAATGGCGAGTCCGCTTCCGGCAGCGACTCAGAGCGGGCATCGTCTCCCCCAGCGCGTTAAGAAGTCTTTTACTCGCGGGCCGCCTTTCAGTGTCAACTCAAACGGCAGTAACGCCACCTGCAAAAGCAGCGCCACGGCGCATTGAGCTGCTTTTAGCCTGTTGGTTGTGGTTAGCGGCGGCAGCCAGCGCCGGGCTGCTGGCTTGGCTTAACGGTGGAGAGCGCGGCGCGACAGCGGGTGCGGCGGCGCTGGCGATGGCGCCGGCAGTGGCCGGATTCATCATTATTCCATGGACGGGACGAAAGTGGGCAGACGCCAGCTTGCTGGCGGCATGGCTGCTGGCGGCGGCAGGTCTGGTAGCCGGCGGCGGTGGCGCGGGATCGCCATTGGCGGCGATGTTCGTCTTGCCGGCAGCCATGGCGCTGGCTCTGGGGCGGCGTTGGGCGCCGGAGGCGGGCGCGGCAGCGGTGCTCGGATACGCCGCCTCGGCCTGGCTCGCGCTGACGCAGCAGCCGGCGCCGCTTGGCCCCATGCCGGAGATACTGAGCGTGGCTGCGCTGGCGCTCGCGGCCGGCCTCCTGGCGCTTGGTCAGGGCGGGAGAGAGCCGGTTCGTGAGCAGGCGATGGGGCAGCGCATCGCCGAGGTTTCCCACGAATTGCGCACGCCGCTGACTCACATTCTTGGTTTCGCGGAAATGATCGAGCGCCAAATCTTTGGCGAGATCGGCGCGCGCTACGTTGAGTACGCGGGATTGATTCGCAAGAGCGGCACACATCTGCTCGGCTTGGTGAATGACTTGCTGGACCTCTCCAAGATCGATGCCGGGCGGTATGAACTGGAGCTGGAAGATTTCGACGTGCGCGACGCTGTGGAGGAGGTCGTGCGACTGTCCACCGACGCGGCCGAGAAGAAGCAGATTGTTCTTGGCATGGTGACGCCGGAGGCGCCGCTGCGGGTGCGGGCCGATGCCCGGGCGGTGAAGCGCATGCTGATCAATACTATAGGCAACGCGGTAAAGTTCACCCCGGAAGGCGGCCGTGTAACGGTGAGCGCGTCGGCCGTGGAAGGCGCACTCTTGCTCGACACTCTCGACAACGGTCCCGGCATTCCCCCGGAGGAGCGCGAAAGGCTTGGGCAGGCGTTCGAACGTGGTTCAGGCGGTGCGCGCGCCGAAGGCACCGGCCTCGGCTTGTCGCTGGTGCGCGCCCTGGCCGCACTGCATGGCGGAACATTGAGCTTTCACGATGCGCCAGGCGGCGGTGCGCTCGTGCGGGTTACGCTACCGGTGCTGGCAATCTAGCGCAGCGTAAGAAACGTGCGCGCGGCAGCGACATCGCCGACCTCAATGTAGATGCTTTGTGTCCGGCGGCCGTCACTAACGCGGATTTCAACCGACTCCCGTGGATCGAGACGGAGTAGATCGCGGAAGGCGCTGTCGGGGAAGTTGAACACGACCAGTGAGCGGCCGCCGCTTAGACGTTCAATGCTGCGCGTGGAAGGCATTGTCATGGCATCGCCGGGAGCGGGCGTGCCAGCTTGAATCCCGTAAGCGATGCGCTGTGTCAGCGGAATCTCGCGCACGCGCGCCTGCGCTGCGCGCATCACAAGTTGCGCAGACGCCGGTGCGGTCGAGCCGCGGCCGACAACAATGGCCAGTGCGAGGCTTTGGTCGCCAGCATGGTCGCGGATGCCGAACGTGGTAGCGAGAGGTCCATCGACGGTCTGGCTCAAGCGCCAGCCGTCGGGTGTCGGGCTGCGGCGCGCCAGCCAAGTGCGCTCCCAGCCGGGAAATTCCATCGAGCCGGCATTGACCCAATAGCTGAAAGCGTTACGCGCATTAGCCGCGGCTTCAGCGGTGCGGGGATCGTTGCAGGCGCGAGCGCGCGCCACGCTTGCGACCGTTTGCTCCAATTCGCGCACCTGGGCTGAATTCCATCCCGCGCGGAGAAGCGCGCCCCGTGCTTGCGCCGCGCCTGCGTTGAGGGCGGATCGAATATCCGCCGTAAACAGGCCGCAGCGCGCGTCAGCCTCGATCAGACCGCGACGCTCGACGTACGCCTCGCGCGCGCCCGGCGGCTCGGAAGCCGAAACGCTGTTGGTCAAAGCGGCGGCGAAGGTCGCGGCGAGGAAGAGAAGGCGCATTGGAACGCAAAAGGTTAAGGTAAGGGAGTTGCATTCCGGTGAACGCAGGGCGGCGAAATGTTCGAACTGAAGACCGAAGTCTGGGCCAGCGCGCTGATCCGCCGCGCCACGATCGCGGGGGCCTTCGCCGCGGTGGCTCGGAAGGGGGATGCGGATGCGGGCGCCGTGCTGGTGAAGGTGGCGACGCTGGACGGGCGCGCCCGCCTCTATGCGCCGGCGCGCAATGGCGCGGGCGAGCGCATTTGGCTCGATCTGTCCGCGGGCCCGCTCGGGGAGAACGAGCCCGATGTGGATGGCTATGTCCGGAAACGGTCAGCCACCGATCCGGACCTCTGGGTGATAGAAGTCGAGGATAAGCAGGGCCGGCATTTCCTGCAGGAGCCAATCGATTCCGCTTCCGGCTGACGCGCTCGGCTTGCTCCGCCGCCGCACCCGGCGTAAACGCGCCGCTTCACGAAAGACCCGACCTCATGCCCGCCGACCCCGCCACCGAGGCCGCACGCCGCCGCACGTTCGCGATCATCTCACACCCCGACGCGGGCAAGACGACGCTGACCGAGGCGCTGCTGCTGGCTGGCGGCGCGATCCACCTGGCTGGCGCAGTGGCTGCGCGAGGGCAGGCGCGGCGCACGAAGTCGGACTGGATGAAGATCGAGCGCGAGCGCGGCATCTCGGTGTCGTCGTCGGTGATGATGTTCGAGCACCAGGGCTTGGTGTTTAATCTGCTCGATACGCCAGGCCACGAGGATTTCTCCGAAGACACGTATCGCACGCTTACCGCCGCGGACTCGGCCATCATGGTGCTCGATGCGGCCAAGGGCATCGAACCCCAGACGCTGAAGCTGTTCGAGGTGTGCCGGCTGCGCGACATCCCGATCACGACCTTCATCAACAAGATGGATCGCGAAGCACAGGACCCATTCTCGTTGCTGGACGAGATTCACGCCAAGCTGGCGATGGACACCGCACCGATGTTCTGGCCGGCGGGCTCAGGACAGCGCTTCGCGGGCATGCTCGATCTCAACGCCGATGAGTTCGTGCCGTTCAAACGACTGGAAGCTGGAGCGCAGGGTTTTGCCAGCCAGGAACGGCAAAAGCGCGGCGGCAACGACTTCCTGCTCGGCGTCTCGGACGACGTGCAGGCTGAGCTGCGCGAGACGTCCGAATTGGCGCGCGAGGGTTTGCCGAAGTTCGATTTGATTGCGTTCCGCGAGGGCCATTTAACGCCGGTCTATTTTGGCTCGGCGTTGCGGCGGTTCGGCGTGCTGGAGTTGCTGTCTGGATTGGCGAAGCATGCGCCGCCGCCGCGGCCGCAAAAGGCCTTGGTCAAGGGCGCGGAAATGGGTGTTTCTCCCGGACGAAGCGACGTGACCGGGTTCGTGTTCAAGATCCAAGCCAATATGGATCCAAAGCATCGCGATCGTGTTGGCTTCTTCCGCATTTGCTCGGGCCGATTTCAGCGTGGCATGACGCTGAAATCGGCGGCGGGTAAAGGATTCAACGTCCATAATCCGCTCATGTTCATGGCCCAGGACCGTGAGATCGCCGACGAAGCGTTTCCAGGCGATGTGATTGGTATTCCTAGTCACGGTGGGTTGCGGGTGGGCGACTCGCTCTCACAAAGTGGCGACGTCGTGTTCCAGGGCATACCGAACTTTGCCCCGGAAATTCTGAAGCGCGTGCGCGTGCGCGATCCGCTGAAGCAGAAACATTTGCGCAAGGCGCTGGAGGCGCTCGGCGAAGAGGGCGTGACCCAGGTGTTTAAGCCGGTCGGCGGCGGAGACCTCGTCGTTGGCGCTGTGGGCGCGCTTCAGTTCGATGTGCTCGATGAGCGCATGAAGGCTGAATACGGTCTCGAAGTTATCTTCGAGCCATCGCCGTATCAGGCCGCACGCTGGGTCAGCGCCGAAAGCCGGACAGACCTCGATGCCTTCGTCGACAAATCAAACGCCCAAATGGCGGAGGATGTCGACGGCGCGCCGGTATTTCTCGGCAAGAGCGATTGGGAAATCGGTTACGTGCAAGAGAAGAACCCGAAGGTCCGCTTCAGCGCCGCCAAGGAACGCGCGGCCTGATCAGGCCGCTCTGCGCACCTTGAAGAACCGTATCGCGCGCTGCGCGGCTTCCACCGGCACATTGTTGTACATGCGGCCGAACTCTTCGGCTTTGTCCATTGCGCCTTCGCCGCCGCAAGACAGCACGGCCAGCGTCACGAACAGCGGACGTTCGATGTTCGCGGCGCGGCAGATCATGGCGAGCGCATCGACGTCCTTTCGCTCAATCAAACCGGTGACCGTATCGAGGTCGACGTGGGTTATCTCGGCGAGGCCGTAGAGAAAATGCTTCTGTTTAGCTTCGCGATAGAGTGAAACTAGGAGGCGTGCGTTGAGTTCGCCGTTCGCCTTCTTGGAATTGATGAACGCCATCGCATTTTTTGCTTCGGCGCTCATGTCGCCGACGGCTTCACGCATGCGTTCACGCGCTTTCGATAACGCGGCGTCCAGGGTGGCCGGATCTACGGCGGCGTTGCGCTGCATGATCTGATCGCGCAAGCGCGACTCCACGACAAAGTACATTTCATTGAGCAGGTCGAGCGGCATGTCGCGCCGGCCCACGACGCCCTCGTGTAGCAGGGCGTTGCGGCGAGCGCGGTCCACCGCGGTTTCCATACTGGTGCGTGAAACGGTTGCGCCCTCATTGCGCATCAGCGCATCCAGCGCGTGGTCGTCACCGAAGCGCACGATGGCGTCGGAAAGCACTTCGCTGACTTCTTCGCGCTGGGCCACGGCCTTGATGTGCTGCTGGCTCTGGTAGTTGACGATCTGGACCAGCGTTTGCTCGTCAAGCGCCTTGCTTCGTTGCAGCACCGGGCCGGCGATTTCAAATGCGTGGTTGGCGAGATCGCGCATCAGGCCAACGGGCGCATCCTCGGCGTCAGCAAATTTCTCGGCGAGCTCGGCCAGCACGCTGTCCTGCATCTCGGCGGCGACCATCTGCAGCACTTCATCGAACAGCGCCGCCTCACGATCGTTCTGGATTCCCGACGTGGCGAAGAAGAGATCGGTGACTTCCCGCAACAATTCCCGGCGTTGGCCGCTATCCTGCGTGCGGGCCAAGTCGATCAGCTTTGCGAAACGGGCTGTGGACATGCCAGGCTAGGCTCCAAGGAAACCGCGCTACGGTAGCGGTAGCGCGTTAACAAAACTTAGTTCCCATTCAACGCTGAGCGCCAAGCCGCAAGCGGAGGTCACCTTCGTTGGGTCCGCCGAGCAGCATCGGCGCGGCTTCCGCTTCCGCCACGTCAGATTCTGGTTCGGCGGCTGGCGGTTCGGGATGGCCGTTTGCTTCAACGATGCGCGGTGGAAGAAGCATGGGCGCTTGCAGCTGCGCGAACACGGGAGCGCGGGAAGATAGCCCAGTGGCGACCGCGTCAGACGGCGGCGTGCCTGAAACGATGGCGCTTAGGTCGCAGGCGCCATTTGCGCGTTGGGTCCAGGTCATGCAGATGCCGTCGTCTTCACACGCTCGCGCGCATGCCGAAGCGTTCGCGACGGTTAACGAAGCATAAACGCCGCCGGTTGGCGCTTCCGTGGCGTCCGCGGCCACCAACAAAAGGCCGGCCACGAACGCCATCGGGATGATCGATACAATGCGCATGCGGGGAAGCTGCGCCAAATCAGATTAACAGATGATTCACTGCTCTGACCCGAGCGCCTCTCGTCGGAGTTCAATTTCCAGCCATTCG
>CALBSY010000371.1 GCA_937967725.1 uncultured Alphaproteobacteria bacterium
TCGTTCTTCGTTTTTGGTTTTTTGTTCTTGGTTCTCGCTCTCGGGTGCCCTCTCTCTCCTTTGCGATCTCTGTGTCTCCGCGTCTCCGCGTCGAATCGGCTGCCACTCCTTCGCGACCTCTGCGGATCTCTGCGCCTCTGCGTTGAAACGATGCACCCCAGTGCGGGCACGTAGAACAACGCGCCGCTGCGCGGCCCTACTTCCGCACGTACGTTCCCGCGTTCTGGAGCGCGAGCTGCTTCAGGAGCCAGCTGTCGATGCCGACGGCGATGCAGTGGATCGACGCGCGGCGCAGGCGGTTGCGCGCCCGGACCGCGGCAAGGATCTCGACGCCGCCGGTGACCTTGCCCCCGCTCGGCTCGCCGTCGGAGAGCAGGTAGATCGCCTCGACGTCCTCCTCCTCGAGGGCGCGCTCGAGGGCGTCGTAGAGGTACGTGCCGCCCGAGGGGGAGAGCTCCTTCAGGTCGGACGCCAGCTCGGCGCGAGTGGCGGCGCCCACCGACGCGAGGCCCTTGCGCCACGCCCAGACCTCGGTGCCGAAGAAGACCACGTTCACCTTCGAGCCCCGCTCCAGCTTGTCCACGGCGCCGAGCACCTCCTCCACGGCGATCTCGAAGCGCGTGCGGCGTTCGTCCCCGTCGACGCGCATCATCGAGGCCGACCGGTCCACCACGAACACGACGGCGCCGCCCTCGACGGGCACGCCGAAGAAGGTGGAGGCCGTGCGGGGCCCGCCGGCCGCGGCCTCGCGCGCCCCCGGCGGATGCTCGGGGACGACGAAGGCGGCGCCGTAATCCTTCCACCAGCTGCGCCAGTGCTCGGTGTAGTCGCCGAAACCGAGCGCGGTGATGCGGTGCAGCGCGTCGGCGATCGCCCGGCGCGCCCGGGCCTGGCGCTCGCGATCGAGCTGCACGATCAGCGGCTCGATCGCCTCCTTCGCGCGGCCGCGGCCCAGCGCCTCCGCGGCGGCGAACGCGCCGCTATCGGCAGCCGTGACAACAATTTCGCGGCGGCGCAGCCAGTTGCCGCGCGTATCCCGCTCATACGCCCGCAGCACGTCACGGGTGGAGAAACCCGCCGCGGCAGCGCGGCGGGCGTCGCGTTCGAGAGAACGGGTGCGCGCCGTGCTAAGCGCCGCATCAGCATCCCGCGTATCGGCGGTCCCCAAATCGGCATCGGGGCGAGTCGTATTCGTGAGCGCGTCTGTCGTCGCGGGGCGCGCCGAGACGGTGGGCGCATTGGCGCGTTGAGCGGCCGCCTCCCCGGCGAGCATGATTAAAGCGGCGGCAAGCATAAACCGCATCGTCAGTCTCCGGCGGCAGGAATAGTTCGCCTTTGCGATACGTAATACAAGCTTGGATTATTCCAGGCGCGGCACGCGCGGGGAGACGCGATGGCGGCGTCGGAGGCTGAGTTCAGACGTATGCTGGTGGAGATGCTCCCCAGATTGCGCCGCTACGCGCACGCGCTGGCGCGCGAGCCGGAGGCAGGCGAGGACCTTGCACAATCGGCGGCGGCGCATGCGCTGAGGCAACAGGCGTTCTATACGCCGGGGCTGCGCTTCGACGTGTGGCTATTCAGACTGACGCGAAATCTTTGGATCGATCAATTGCGCCGGAGCGGCGCACGGCCCGAAGTCGTGGACACCGATACTGTCTTACGCGCGGCCGAGCCGGCAGTGGACATGGAGCGACGATTGATGGCGGCGCGCGCACTCACCGCGTTTCGCGCGTTGCCCGATGCGTTGCGTGAGACAGCGGCTTTGGTGCTGCTCGAAGGCCTGACCTACCAAGAGACGGCGCAATTGTTGGGTGTGCCCATTGGCACGGTGATGAGCCGTGTTTCGCGCGCGCGAGCATCGATCGCGCGTTTCGTATTAGGCGAAGCGCCGCATGGCGGCCACGGGTTGGAGCGCCATGACCATTAGCGACGATATTCTCTCGGCATACTTAGATGGCGAGCTCGAACCGGCCGAAGCCGAGCGCGTGCGGACCTTGGTTGAGCGAGACGCGGGTCTTGTCGAACGGCTCGCGCGTCTTGAGCAAGCGGGCGTGCTAACGCGCGCGGCCTTCGCGCCGCTGATGGCTTCACCAGCGCCGCACGCGCTTCGCGTTGCCAGCGGCGAACGCTTCGATTGGAAGCGGATCGTGGCGCGATCGGCGACCGCGCTGGCGGCCTGCGCGGCAGGCATCGTGCTGGGTGTGTCGTTGCGAGGCGAGGGCGCCGGGCGCCTATTCGCGCTGGACCGGGGTATGCTCGCGGCGCCTGCGCTTGCTAGCGGACTTGATACGACGATGAGCGGCGCGTCGAGCGTGCGCGGCGGCGTCGCGGTCACGCCGGTCTACAGTTTTCGCGACGTGGACGGCCGTGCATGCCGGGTGTTCCGCAGTGAAGCGGGTGCAACTGTGCTCGAAGGCGCAGCTTGTCGAGAGGGCGGCGCTTGGCGCATCGAAGCACTGGCGCCGGCGGTGGCTGTGGAAGGGCGCTTCAGCCAAGCTAGCGGCGACGAGCCTGCGGCGGTGGCCGGCGCGATGGACCGCCTGTGGGCGGACGAGATTGCGGCGGAAGAAGAAGCGATTTTGACCGACCACGACTGGCGCTAAATCACCCAGCCAACGAGCTCATGGCCTTCGCCGCCCAAGATTTCGAGTTGGGTGATTGTGCCTGGTGCGATTTCCTCATCGCTGTCGACATAGGTGACGCCGTCGATCTCGGGGGCGTCGGCTTTGGTGCGGAAGGCGTAGGCCTCGGCGTCATCGTCCCAGCCGTCGCAAATGGCCTCGACGGTCTTACCGATCGTGTGCTGAGCGCGCGCGTGCGCGAGCGTGGTCTGCACTTCCATGAAGCGGTCAAAACGCTCGTTGACGTCGTCCTGATCGACGTGGTCGGGAAGATCGCGTGAGGGCGCGCCTTCCACGTTCTCGTATTTGAAGCATCCGGCGCGATCGATTTCGGCCTCTTCGATGAACTCGAGCAGGGTTTCGAAGTCGTCTTCGGTTTCGCCAGGAAAGCCGACGATAAAAGACGAGCGGATAGTCAGGTCTGGGCAGATTGAGCGCCAAGTCTTGATGCGGTCGAGGACTTTGTCCTGGTTCGCGGGGCGGCGCATGGCTTTGAGTACAGTGGGTGATGCGTGCTGGAACGGGATGTCGAGGTAGGGCACGATTTTGCCTTCGGCCATCAGGCCGACGACTTCGTCGACGTGTGGATAGGGATAGACGTAGTGGAGGCGAACCCAAACGCCGAGTTCGCCGAGTTCCTTGCAAAGATCGTAGAATTTGGCGCGGACGGTGCGGTCTTTCCACTTGCTCTCCGCGTACTTGACGTCGACGCCGTAAGCGGAGGTGTCCTGCGAAATCACCAGCAGTTCTTTCACCCCGGCCTTCACCAGCGACTCTGCTTCCTTCAGCACGGCGTTGGCGGGACGTGAAACGAGATCGCCACGAATGCTCGGGATGATGCAGAAGGTGCAGCGATTGTTGCAGCCTTCGGAAATCTTCAAATAGGCGTAGTGGCGCGGCGTAAGCCGGAAACCGCCTTCGGGTACAAGATCAATCTTCGGATCGTGGACTTGCGGCAGATGCGTATGCACTGCGCCTACAACCGTTTCGTATTGGTGCGGCCCAGTGACTTCGAGCACTTTCGGATGCGTGTCGCGAATGAGCGACTCTTCCTTGCCAAGGCAGCCGGTGACGATGACCTTGCCGTTCTCCGCGATAGCTTCGCCGATGGCGTCGAGACTCTCGGCCTTAGCGCTATCGAGGAAGCCGCAAGTGTTCACGACGACGAGGTCGGCGCCTTCGTAGGAGCCGCTGAGTTGATAGCCCTCGGAGCGCAGGCGCGTGATGATGCGCTCGCTGTCAACGAGCGCCTTGGGGCAGCCGAGGCTGACCACGCCAATGGTGGGGGCCTTTGTGGACATGAGGCGGGGCTTCTAGCTCAGCGGCCGACTTATCCCAAGCGGCGGGCGGGTGCGGCGCCTGGCGCTGCTGCGAATGACTTGCAAGAACCGCAAAGCTCGGCTACATCCCTCCTGCGACTGCTTCGCAGCCGCCAAAAAGGTCTTTGCTTACAGAGAAGTGCCGGATGTACGTCTGCAATTGTAACGGCGTGACTCGCAGTGAGGTGGACGAAGCCATCGCCGCGGGGGCGCAGGGGCCGAAGGACGTGCTCGCCCATCACGGCTGCGAGCCCTGTTGCGGACGCTGCCTGCCCGAGATCGCCGAAGGCATTACGTGCGGCGGGATGGCCGGTCAGCCCCGGAGCCTCGTCGCGGCGGAGTAGCGCGCGATGAAAGGCGATCCGGACGTCATCAAGAAGCTCAATCAGATTCTGACCAACGAGCTGACCTCGATCAATCAGTACTTCCTGCACGCGCGGATGTATCAGAACGAGGGGTACGGAAAGCTCGGCAAGAAGACCTACGAAGAGTCGATCGAGGAGATGAACCATGCCGACCGGCTGGTGAAACGCATCCTTATGATCGAAGGCCTGCCCAACTTGCAGGCGCTCAACAAACTGAAAATCGGCACCAACGTCGAAGAACGATTGAACGCCGATCTCGCGGCGGAAACGACCGGCCGCGCGGCGATGATCGAAGGCGTGGCGCTGTGCGAAGAGAAGCAAGATTATGTGTCCCGCGACATGCTGACGGAGATCCTCGCGGATACCGAAGAGCACATCGATTTTCTCGAGACCCAGTTGCAAAATCTCGAACAACTCGGGCTGCAGAACTACCTACAGAGCCAGTACGAATTGGACGGCGCGTCCGAAAGTTAGCGGCTCATCGCGGCGCCGGGCGGGATGTGAAAACGCGCGACTTCCGCAAAGCCTTCGCCGCGCTCGAGCAGATGCGCTTCCTGGGCCCCAAGCACGAGCCAGTCGGCGGCTTCTTCATACGTCTCGAACTGGCGCACTTCGCTCGACATGCCTTTGCGCATGTCGCGCCCCGCGAGCCAATGCTCGACATAGGGCCGCGCCGCATCGCAATGGCAGATCCAGGCCGCACGACGATAGATTTCCAGCTTGAGCGGCTCGAATAAAACCCGGTAGCTGGCGAAAAGATCGTCCAGCGCTGGCAGCGAAACGGCGCTGAAGTCGGCGCCCGGCCGGACGATGTTGAGCGCGTCGCTCTTCAAGACGTCCGGGTGCGCTGCGGAGAAACGCGCCAGCGCTTTTAGTTCCGCCAACGAAATAGCGTCTTGGTAGGCGACCAGATTCAGCTCAAGCGCCGGATTGTACTGAAGAACGATGGTCACCGCAGAACCTCCCGTTCTGACGCTGCGGC
>CALBSY010000372.1 GCA_937967725.1 uncultured Alphaproteobacteria bacterium
CGTACTGCACCTTCCGCTCTGCACAGTCGTGGCCTACTCGCTGCTCTTCCCGTCTTTGGTCCGCGCGGCGCGGGGCGCTCGCCAGCGCATAGAGCCGCCAGCCCAGCGCAAACCCGATCAGCGCCGCCGCCGCGAACAAGATCACCTGAGAGAGGATAAGGCCGATCATTTTTCCCGCAACGGATGCACAAGCGCTGCCTTAACGCCCTTCTAACCCCGATCAAAATAAGCGAAAACCAGAAAACCCCGGCGGGCGAACGAACACAACACCCATGGCCCACCAGATCACCAGCTCAGCCAATCCGCTCATCAAGATGCTGAAGGCCCTGCACGCCAAGAAGGGGCGAGCCGAGACCGGGCTGTTCCTGGCCGAAGGCGCCCGGCTGGCGCTCGAGGCGGCCGATCTTGGCGCCTGGCCGGAGATTTTGCTGTTTTGCCCCGCAGCGCTCGAACGGGACCCAGTGCGCAGGCTGCTCGGCGCGGCTGAACAGCGCGGCGCGCGCCTTGTCGAGACCAGCGAGGCCATCCTCTCCCAGATCGCGAAACGCGATAATCCTCAGACGGTGATCGGCGCCTACCGGCAACGCCTTGCCGAGCTTGATGCGCTGGAAGGCGCGACGATCGTGGCGCTCGATGGCGTGCGCGATCCGGGCAATCTGGGCACGATCATCCGCACCGCCGATTCCGTCGGCGCGGGCGGGGTCGTCCTGGTGGGCGAAACCTGCGATCCGTTTTCGGTCGAGGCGGTGCGCGCCACCATGGGCTCGATTTTCGCCATGCCGCTGGCGCGCGCCTCGCTCGATGCGCTGGTGCGCTACAAGAACCGGCGCGGGGCGGCGCTGATCGGCGCCTCGCTCAAGGGCGCGCAGATGGACGTTCAGGAACCATTGCCCGAGCGGGTGATCTTGTTCATGGGCAATGAGCAATCGGGGCTGAATGCGGAGATGGAGGCCTCATGCGACCGGCTGGTGAAGCTGCCGATGCGCGGACGCGCCGACAGCCTCAACCTTGCAGTCGCCACGGCGGTGGTGCTCTACGATCTTTGGCGGAGACGCGGATATGACGGCGCACGCGCCTGAGGTTTTGATCGCCGACGACTGGAGCGACTACCGCCTGCTGGATTCCGGCAATGGCGGCAAGCTCGAGCAGGTCGGCCCCTATCGCTTCGTGCGCCCGGAGCCGCAGGCGCTGTGGGCGCCGCGGCTCGGCGCGAAAGAATGGGACGGCGCCGATGCGATCTTCGCACCCGCCGCCTCCGAGGACGAAGACGCCGGACGCTGGCGGTTCAATCGCCAATTGCCTGAAACTTGGACGTTGTCGTGGGACGATATCCAATTTCTGTCGCGGCCCACGCCGTTTCGGCATCTCGCCTTCTTTCCCGAGCATTCCGTGCACTGGCGCTTCGCGCGCGAACAGCTCTCCGCGCACAAGGGCGAAGCGGAAGTGCTCAACCTGTTCGGCTATACCGGCCTTGCCTCGCTCGTCTGCGCAAAAGCGGGCGCGAAAGTGACGCACGTCGACGCCTCGAAGAAAGCGATCGGCTTTGCCCGCGACAACCAGCGCGAAGCTGGGCTCGACGACGCGCCGATCCGCTGGATCTGCGACGATGCGCTGACGTTCGTGAAGCGCGAGATCAGACGCGGGCGCCGC
This sequence comes from uncultured Alphaproteobacteria bacterium, assembly GCA_937967725.1. Taxonomy (GTDB): domain Bacteria; phylum Pseudomonadota; class Alphaproteobacteria; order Caulobacterales; family Aquidulcibacteraceae; genus Vitreimonas. The sequence goes on from CALBSY010000372.1 coordinate 1,651, forward strand.
TATGACGGCGTCATCCTCGATCCGCCCAAATTCGGGCGCGGCCCCAATGGCGAAACGTGGCGGCTGGAAGCGCAATTGCCGGAATTGCTGGAGGCGTGCCAGACGCTGCTGCGCCGCGACGCCAACCAGCGCGCCAGCGCGCGCGGCTTCATGATCGCGACCGTGTACGCGGTGCGGCTTTCCTATCTGGCGCTGGCGCAGACAGCGCGGCAATTTTTCGACGGCGGCGAATGGCAGGCCGGCGAAATGGCGCTGCCGCATGCGGAACGCGACGACGTGCTGCCGACGGCGATCTTCGCGAGATGGCGGGGGTGAGGTGAGTCCGCTGTTCGCCGATTGCAGACCTCAACGGCGGTTCGCTCCTGAGCACCACACCATGTAAAGGCCGGTGCTGGCGACGATCCAAACGGGCATGCAAAGAATGAGTGCGCCCCAGAAGACAAATTGTGGTGCGCCTAGTTTTCCAACAACCGCGCCGAGAATGACCGGCACGGTAGTGACGCCAAGCCAGACCAAGGTGCCGCAGACACGCGGATGTTTTTCTCTAGAGAGCATTGCGTCCCGTAACCCTACATGGCGACGCGGCTGTCCGTTAAGGGCCAATAGCAGACCCGGCTGTCAATGAAAATTGCGCCCTTTCGGCATGGCGTGCGCGGCGCCGCTGGCGCTCAGATTGATGCGCACGTTGCGCGGATGGCGTGAAGCGTCGCCGCGCCAAGAACCGCCTGGGCCGCCCTTCTTCGGTTCGTCGTTGGGCGTGGTGGAATCGAGTTCCGGCCCCGCGGCGGAGAGGTGCGCGAGCATCGGCGTCCAATCATGCACGCGCTCGGCGATGACGTGGATGACGCCGCTTTCGCTCTGCACCGGTCCGTCGATCGCCACCAACCGCCCGCCCAGCACTTCGGCGCGGAAGCGCTCGAACATTTTCGGCCAGACGACGATGTTGGCGATGCCGGTTTCGTCCTCCAGCGTCATGAAGATGACACCGGACGCCGTCCCCGGCCGCTGGCGCACCAGCACCAGCCCCGCCACGCGCGTGCGCTGGCCATTGGCGATGTGCGGCAGGCGCTCCGCCTTGATGACGCGCTCCGCCGCCAGATGGTCGCGCAGCAGCGCGCACGGATGCGTCTTCAGTGTAAGGCCGAGCGTGCGATAATCCTCCACCACGTGTTCGCCCAGCGGCATGGACGGCAAATCGAAATCCGCTTCACGTGTTGGGTCGTGCGTGCGTGCAAACAGCGGCAAATCCTCCTGTCCGCCGACGCGGTTCAGCCCGCGCGCCGCCCACAGCGCATCGCGCCGGTCGAGGCCAAGCGAGCGGAATGCGTCGATGTCGGCCAGACGCTCGACGGTTGAGGCGGGCAATCCGCTGCGCAGCCACACGTCGCGCACGGAATCGTAGCCGCCGCCACGCCGCGCCACGAGCTGCTGCATCTCCTCCTGCTTCAGCCCCTTGGCTTGGCGGAAGCCCAGCCGCATGGCGTGCGTGCTTTCAATGTCGCGCTCCATGTCGCGATGGCGCGCGTGCAGGCGCCGCGCCGCCTGCGGCCCCGGCTCCAGCGTATTGTCCCAATCGGACTGGTTCACATCCACCGGGCGCACCTCAACGCCGTGCTCCTGCGCATCGCGCACGATCTGCGCCGGCGCGTAAAAGCCCATCGGCTCCGCCTTGATGTCCTTGCCGACCACGTTCAGGCCGTTCAGCAGCGCGGCGGCGAACACGTCGGGATAATGGCATTTGAGCCAGCACGACGCATAGACCAGCAGCGCGAAGCTGGCGGCGTGGCTTTGGGGAAAACCGTATTCGCCGAACCCTTCGATCTGGCGGAACGAAGCCTCCGCGAACTCGCGCGCGTAGCCATTGGCGATCATGCCGTCGATGAATTTCGTCTTCAGCGTGCCGATGGTGCCGACGCGCTTGAACGTGGCCATGGCGCGGCGCAGCTTGTCGGCCTCGGGCGGGGTGAAACCGGCGGCGACGATGGCGATCTGCATCGGCTGTTCGTGAAACAGCGGCACGCCCAGCGTGCGCGACAGCACCGCCTCCAATTCTTTCGACGGATAGGTCACCGGCTCCAGCCCTTGGCGCCGTTTCAGATAGGGATGCACCATGCCGCCTTGGATCGGGCCGGGGCGCACAATCGCCACTTCAATGACGAGGTCGTAGAATTTCTTCGGCTTCAAGCGCGGCAGCATCGACATCTGCGCGCGGCTCTCGACCTGGAACACGCCGATCGAATCCGCTCGGTGCAGCATGGAGTAAACGCGTGGATCTTCCTTGGGTACGAAGGCGAGCGGAGATGTCGACGGCGGCCCCGGCGCGCGCCATTGCGGATATTTTTGGTCCAGGAGATCGAACGCCTTCTTCAGGCACGAGAGCATGCCGAGGCCCAAGACGTCGACCTTGAGTATGCCGAGGGCTTCGAGATCGTCCTTGTTCCACTCGACGACGGTGCGGTCCTCCATGGCTGCGTTCTGGATCGGCACGACGTCATGCAGCTTCTCGCGCGTGATGACGAAACCGCCGACATGCTGCGAAAGGTGGCGGGGAAAGCCGTGCAGTTCGCGCGCCAGCCTGACGCACGCCATCAGTTGCGGATCGGCGACGTCGAGCCCCTGCTCCTTCAAATCGCGCTCGGTGACGCCGTCAGACCACCAGTGCAGCGCCTTCGAAAGCGCGTTGATGCGATCCTCCGAATAGCCGAACACTTTCGCGGTTTCGCGGATGGCGCTGCGGCCGCGATAGGAGATAACCACGGCGGAGAGTCCAGCGCGGTCGCGGCCGTACTTCTGATAGATGTACTGGATCACCTCCTCGCGGCGTTCGTGCTCGAAATCGATGTCGATGTCGGGCGGCTCGCCGCGCTCTTCAGAGACGAAGCGGTCGAACAGCAATTCGTTCTCGGCCGGGTTCACTTCGGTGACGCCGAGCACGTAGCAGATGGTGGAATTGGCGGCCGAACCGCGCCCTTGGCACAGGATCGGATCGATTTTGTTTCCGTCCTTGTCGAAACCGGAGCGCGCGAACTTCACGATGTCGGCGACGGTGAGGAAGTACGGCGCGTATTTGAGCCGGCCGACTATTTCCAGTTCGCGCCTAAGTGTGGCGGCTACTTTTTCCGGCACGCCGTCGGGATAGCGTCGCTGCGCGCCCTCCCAGGAGAGTGCAACCAGCGCCTCCTGCGGATCGGCGAAGCCGGCCGCGGTTTCTTCGGGATACTCGTAGCGCAGATCGTCCATTGAGAAGCGGACGCCGTCGAGAAATCGCCGGCTCTCCTCCACCGCCTCGGGCGCATCGGCAAAAAGACGGCGGATTTCCTCGGACGGCTTCAAGTGCCGTTCGGCGTTCTTGGCGAGCAGAACGCCGGCATCGGTCAGCTTTGTTTTCTCACGGATGCAGGTGACGACATCGAGCAGCGCGCGGCGTTGAGGATGATGCATCAACGGCTCTGTGGTGGCGAGGAGACGCGCGCTTGTCTTCGCCGCGAGCGCCTTCAGCACGCGCAGCCGCCGCTTGTCTTCGCCGTCAAATCGGTACGGCGCCGCAAGCCACACAGCGCCGCACGCTTCACGTAATTGATGAAGGTGGAACGCCACCGCAGTTTCTGTTCGAACATGCGCGTCGTCCGGCGGAATGACGATGCACAGCAGCCCATCAGCATGTTCCATTAAATCCGCAAAATGCAAATGACACTCGCCCTTGGGCGCGCGCAGATTGCCGCGCGTGAGCAGCCGCGTGAGCTGTGCGTAACCTGCGCGGTCGCGCGGATAAGCGAGGATGTCGGGCGCGCCGTCCATGAAAACGAGGCGGGCGCCGACAATGAGGCGCAAGCCCTCCTCCTTGGCTACGACATGCGCGCGCACGACGCCGGCAAGCGTATTGCGGTCGGCGACGCCGATGCCGGCCAATCCAAGCACCTTGGCCTGCGCCGCCATCTCCTCCGGATGCGAACCGGACCGGAGAAAGGAAAAGTTCGTGGTGACGCAAAGTTCGGCAAAGCTCATGCGAACAGCCCATGCACAAACCAGCGCGGCTGGGCTTCGCTTTCTCCGTAAAAACCTTCACGATAGAGCCAATAGCGGCGGCCCTGCTTGTCTTCGACGCGATAATAATCGCGCGTATTTTCTCGTTTGAGCCAGTTTCCCGATATGCGTTCTGGCCCTTCCGCGCGCGCCACATCGCGCATTACACGCCGCCAGCGAAAGCGGATAGGAGGCCCGTCCGGCACACTCGCCAGAACCTCAATTGGCTGCGCAGGAGAGAACAAGCGGATCGGGCGCCGCATAACGGAATCTGTTGGCGGCTTGTGTGGAGCGGACGCGAGCGAAGCGGAGAGCGCGGAACGCCAGCCGGCAGCGTGTTCGGGAGCGTGCTCGTCGTACAGATGCGGGCGAAGCACGCGTTTGGGACCAAGGCGTGAGCATATAATATCGGCAACGGCGCTGATCTTCTCCGCGCTTGCCGCCACTTCCTCGACAGAGACCAGACTGCGCGCAGCTTCTTGGATCGGCGCAAGCCGAACAATGTCGAGCCGCGCCGCTTCGAAACCAAACTCCGCATCGAGATTCTCGCCTATGACATTGAGCTTCTCTCGGAAGAGCCGCATGAGCGACTTCACTTCCCGCATTGGACGGCTCACGTTCACCGGCACAACGCGATCACGGCCGTCGACGCCAAACAGCATCAGTTCAGCACGCAATACTCCGGCGCCGCGGAGGTCCAGTTTCTCGGCGGCATCTGCGCAGAGCGCTTCCGTTACTTGCAGAATCGCGTCTGCGCTGAAGATGGGTTCGAGAAACCGCCGCAGCACGAACACGGACGGCGCAGGACGGCGCGGCGTCAGCGCTTCCGGCGCACGGCCAAGCGCTTGATCGAGGCGCAGCATCGCCCGTTCGCCTGCACGTGCGGTGAAGGAAGCGCGCGGCGCCGCAGCAAGCTGACCGATGGTTTTCAAGCCGAGACGCCGCATCAGCGAGGACGCCGCTTCCTCGAGCCGAAGCGCTTCGATGGAAAGCGGCGCTAGTGCGGATAATAGTTCTGTTTTTCCTCTCTTCCGCGCATATCGCGCCAGCGCCCACGCCGCACCGGGCGTCGGCCCTAGCGCGGCGCGTGCGGCGAAACCTTGTGCGAAAAGGCGCGTCACGATTTGATCGCACAGCGCCTCTTCACCGCCGAACAAATGAGCGCAGCCGGTGATGTCGAGAAATAAGCCATCCGGCGTATCGGGGACGACGACAGGCGTGAAGCGCTCGCACCATGCAGCAATATTGTCGAGCGTGCGCGCATCTTCCTCCGGTTCGGCTTCCACCACAGCGAGATCGGGTTGAATGGCGCGCGCATCGGCCAGCGACATAGCCAAGCGCAAACCGAGCGCCGATGCGCGCGCGTCCACACCGGTTAGCAAGAAGGCGTTGGCTTCCTTGGCGTAGATTGCGAGCGGTTTATTATCAGGCGCGCGCCCGGATCGGATCAGCCGGTCGGTCGATAGACGCGGCAGATAGATCGCGAGCCACGTCGCGCTGTTCGAAACAGCGGGCATCGGCGTTCCAATCCACAATAAAACACGCACCGGCAGGGGCGCCGCGGCTCCGCACGAGTTCCAACGCGAACGCTGGCGGACCAAGCTCACGCGCTTCAGCATTGCTTGGCGCGGACGCCACGCGCCAACGCGTCCAGGCAGCGCTTGCCTCTTCAAGTGGACGCACTAGCAAGCAGCGCGCATGATTGCGTTCGGCGAACAGCAAGAGGCGTCGGGTTGCTTTGAGATCGAGTCGCTTGCCGCACGCGGCGAGCGAGCACACGACCACAGCACCTGGCGCGGCGAGCGCCTGTTCGGTCGCCCACAAAACGTCCTCACGTTTTCCGGCGCGGATGACGATAAGCTTGGCCGGATCGAGCCCGAACTGTGCTAGCCCGTGCGGGTAAGGCGCGCCGTCTTCGACGAAGGCGTATTCCTCCCCGGCCCAGAAGACGCCTGCAGGCCCGGCCCAGACCGTCGCCATTCCCAGCGCGAAGCCCAGGGCGGCGGTTTCCGCTCCCGGTTCGGCTGGACCGAATTCGTGCAATGGCTGCGCGGCCATGGCGGAGGCAATCCGGGCGAAACCGGACGCGGTAAGGGCTGGACGAGGATTCATGTTCTCTATATGTTCTACTGCCCCGAGTCGTCTTAGACAAGGCGCATCCGCAACGATTTTTCAGGAGCGGCCTGAGGTGTTTGCCTACGCCCTATTCGACACTGCCATTGGCCGCTGCGGGCTGGCCTGGGGCTCGCGCGGCTTGATCGGCGTGCAACTGCCCGAGAAAAGTCCGGAAGCGACCCGCACACGGCTCATGCGTCATTGCCCCGCCGCAGACGAGGCCGAACCGCCTGCGCCGATCGATCGCGCGGTCGCTGATATTCAAGCCCTGCTGCGTGGTGAGAAAAAAACGCTGCGCGCCATCCAACTCGACACGGGCCGCGTGCCCGCCTTCAATGCACGCGTCTATGAAACCGCACGCGCCATCCCACCAGGACAAACACGCACTTATGGCGAGGTCGCGCGCGCCATCGGCGACGCCAGTGCGGCGCGCGCGGTTGGGCAAGCGCTTGGGCGCAATCCATTCGCCATCATCGTGCCATGCCACCGCGTAGTCGGCGCGAACGATAGATTGGTCGGCTTCAGCGCCAACGGCGGCATCGCCACCAAATTACGCATGCTTCAGATCGAAGGCTGGCGCGCACAAGAGCAGATGCTGTTTGAGGAACTTACCTAGCAAGGATCGCGCATGAAAGAAGGCACGCGGCAACATCATTCGAGATATCTACAGCTTCCTGGGCGGCCGGCGCTTTCACTTATCGATCCCAACGGGAACGAACTCGCGGCTTGCTCCGAATGAGGAAAGACAGCATGGGCTAGGCGCCGGAATACACCGCCGCTATCGTATGCACATGAAATCCTATCTGCCCCGCAAGGACCAAATCCGCGAGATCGTTACCGGCTACGGCGACTGCGTCGCGTCGGACGCTATCACGCTCCACGGCGGCAAGGTCGGCTTCATGTACCGCGAAACGCCCGAAACACACAAACCGGACGGCGCGCGCGGCGACAGCGGATGGCGATTCTTCAGCGGCGAGGAAACCGAGCCCTACATCGCCAACGCCAGCAACTTCAATATTTTTCCGGTCAACGCGATCGCCAATCTCGATGCGGAGATCGTGCCTCTGCTGGACAATCCTCCCGGTAGCGCTTTCCGCCGGGAAAACGGCGGCCCGTTCAAGCGAGCGCCGTTTCCCCAGCCGCGTTAGCACTCTCATCACGCAGAAACAGTTCCGCCCCACTCAATCCGGATCGAAAAGCGTGGAAGGGTCATAGCGCGGATCGTCAGCGCCGCCACGGCCACTCTGCTGATTTTGCTCCCTGTTCTCTTGGATGCCTTGCCGCGCCTCCTGGATAGCCGATCCGACCGCTCCACTACGTACAGCGCTCGCCGCGCCCGCCGCGGCGCCGCGCACGGTCCCGGTGACGACACCGCCGATCAAAGCATTGCCTAGCGGATCAGGTTGGATGGGCGGATCGACTTGCTGAAGGCGCTGCTCTTCTTGCGCCCGCTGACGTTGTTCCCGGTTGTAGTCGGCGCCGGCGCCGGCTGCCTGTGCGAACGCCTCAGCGGCGAAAGTAATAGTCGCGAAACCAGCCACGAGCGCGCACGCGAACTTCATCATGATGCATCTCCTGAAGCCAAGACCCGAGGAGATTATCGCTCAGACGCTGCTGCGCCCTATCACCCAAATGCGTGAGGCGGCGCCACTAGCGACCGCTTGGCAAGTCCTTGAACGCCACGCCTTTGTCGGCGCGCGGTTCCTGCGGCAGGCCCAGTACGCGTTCGGCAATGATGTTCTTTAGAATCTCATCGGTGCCGCCGGCGATACGCAGGCCAGGCGCGAACATGTAGCTCTGGTGGAACGCGCCTTCGAGCGGCGCAAGATCGGGGTCGTTGATGATGCCGTAGTGATCCTGCGCTTCGATGGCAGTGTTTGCGATGTCCATCATCTGGTTAGCGTTGATCACCTTTCCGATCGAACTTTCAGGCCCGGGCGTTTGTCCCTTCGACAGCGCCGTCATGGTGCGGAATTTGGCGAGCTTGCAGCCTTCCGCGCGCACGATCCAATCAGCAAGTTTCTGACGGAACGCCTCGTCCTTGATCAACGGCCCGTCGCCGGCTGGGGCATTGATGCCGCGCGCGAACTCGAAGATTTCCTTGTAGTCAGGACCATACGAGCCGCCGACGGCGAGACGCTCATTCATCAGGGTAACTAGCGCGACGCTCCAGCCTTGCCCCGGTTCGCCGAGCCGGTTCTTGTCGGGAATGCGCACGTCAGTGAAATAAACCTCGTTGAACTCTCGCCCCCCCGACGCTTGGTGGATCGGTCGCGCTTCGACGCCCTTGGCCTTCATGTCGACGATGAACATGGTGAGGCCTTTGTGCTTCTCGACGTCCGGATTGGTGCGCACGAGCAGAATGCCGAAATCGGCGAAGTGGGCGCCGGTGGTCCAGACCTTCTGGCCGTTGACGATCCAGTCATCGCCATCGCGCACGGCTTTGGTCTTTGACGCCGCGACGTCGGAGCCCGCTCCCGGCTCCGAGAACAGCTGGCACCAGATTTCTTCGCCCTCTAGCGCCTTGCGCACGTAACGATCCTTGGTGGCGTCGTCCGCAAACGCGATCACCGTGGGCACGCACATGCCGAGACCGATCGAGAATGGCGCCGATGGCGCATCGAACTTCGCCTCCTCTTGATTGAAGATCACGGCGTAGATCGGCGGCAAGGCGCGCCCGCCTTGCTCTTTGGCCCAGGTTATCCCAGCAAAGCCAGCTTCCGCCTTCTTGCGCTGATAATCCTTCGCCGCCTTCATATACTCGGCAGGCGAAAGCTTACGCGCCAGACGCTCGCTTTCAGCGCTTTTCGGCTTCAGGTGCGCTTCCAAGAATGTCCGTGCTTCGGCGCGGAACTTGGCTTCTTCGGGCGTGTCGTTGAAATCCATGGGGCCCTCCTCACGCCGCGTTTCGTTGTTCGAGCCGTTTCACCAGTTTCTCCTTCCACACCGCCGGTGAACCAGCTTGCACGGCGAGGAGCTTTGCGCGGCGATAGAACAGGTGGCAGTCGACTTCCCAAGTGAAACCCATGCCGCCATGGGTCTGGATGTTTTCCTTGGCGCACAGGTAATACGCATCGCTTGCCGCGGCCCGCGATGCGGCAGCAGCGAATGGCAGTTCCGCTGCTTCGGTCGAAAGCGCCCAGGCGCCGTAGTAAGCGTTCGACCGCGCAACCTCGATCGCGACATACATATCCGCTAGCTTGTGCTTGATCGCCTGGAACGAACCGATCGGGCGCGCAAAGGCGACGCGCTCCTTGGCATAATCGCGCGCCATCTCCAGACACGCCTGCGAGCCGCCGACTTGTTCGAACGCCAGCAGAACAGCGGCGCGGTCGAGCAACGCCTCGGATAGCTCCCAACCTTGACCGGCCGCACCGAGCCGCTCCGCCTTGGCGTTCTTGAATTCAAGTTTTGCGTGCCCGCGTGTCGGATCGAGCGTCTTCAACGTCGTGCGCGTCACGCCGGGTTGGTTTAGGTCCACCAACGCCAGAGACGCGCCACCGCCCTCTTTCGCCACGACGATCGCATGCGTGGCGCAATCGCCGTCCGTAACCGGAATCTTGGTTCCGCTCAGCGTCGTACCGTCAAACTTTGTCTGTAGCCCAGCGGACGTTGGCACGCCCGGCCCTTCGCTCAGCGCTAGTGCGCCAATCACTTCGCCGGAGGCGACCTTCGGCAGCAGCGCCTGCTTCTGCGCGTCACTACCTGAGCACATCAACGCTTCAGCCAGGAAGTAGACGGTTGAAGAGTAGGGAATGGGCGCCACCGCGCGGCCCAATTCCTCAGCCAGAACGCATAACTCCAGTCGGCCAAGTCCTGTACCGCCGTATTCCTCAGGGATGGCGACGCCGATCCAGCCCATCTCCGCCACGGCGTGCCACAGCCCTTCGTCGTAAGAGAGTTTGGCGTCGTCCAACACACGGCGCGTCACCTTTGCGCCCGCCTTTTCGTTCAAAAACCGCCGCGCTTCCTCACGCAGGCTCTTCTGGTCGTCCGAAAAGTCAAAATTCACGCCGTCCTCCCGGCACTTATGGTTGGCCACATCTTAACGCCGGGCGCGGAAACTCCGAAAGACTGTCTTGGCGTCAACGTGTCTTCACGAAGGCTCAATCGAGCTGCGCTAAGCTGCGCGTTCTGGTGGGCGGAGTTGATTAGCGAATGGCCAAGGCTGTCTTTCATAAGGGCCAACGCGTTTACGTGCGGCCGGTGGCGACCTGGGCGGTGATCGAGGCCGTCAACCCGCAATGGGTCAAGGGCGTCGAGGAACCGCTGCGCGTTACTTACGACACGGGCTTGGGACGGGACTTCCAGGCGCATGAACTAGCCGCGGAAGAGCGCCAACCAGATAAGCCCGACCTCATCGAGACCGAAAACTGGCGCGTGTTGCGCGCCGTTAACCGCCTCTCCGCCGATGGGCGCGATCCGCGCCACCCCTTTCCCGGCACCTTCCCCGTCGTCGTGACCGACGAGAAGGATTGGGGCGGCTGGCGCGTGCCGATGGCGGAATACGATCGCGATCCGATGCGGGTCGAGCATCAGTCGCGCATTATGTGCAATGCCCTGCGCCTTATGCGAGTCGCGCGCGAGCTGATCGAATTTTCGCAGGACAACCCGCACGAGACGCCCGGACAATTGCAAGACTTGGCGATGCAGGCTGAAATGGTCTTGGCCGCCATCTACCACGATCCTGCCCCGAAGACGGAAGCAACTGTCGCCGCCGAGTAGCCGGCATTGATTTTGCCGACGGCACGGCTCATGTCAGGCGCTCTCCCCGGAGGCCTGAATGCGCGACGCCGAAACCGCGACTGTCCATCTCTCGGAATACGAGCCGCCCGCATATCTGATCGACGAGATTGCGCTCGTTTTCTCGCTCGATCCGGACGCGACCCTAGTCGGCGCGCGCAGTCATGTGCGTCGCGCAGGAAGTGAAGCCGTCCCGCTGGTTTTGCACGGCGAGCGTCTTGACCTGCAAAGCATCGCCATCGATGGCGAACCGCTCAACACCACGCAATACCGGATTGAACCCGGACGTCTCGTGATCGACGCGCCGCCGGCCGACTTCACGCTAGATATCGTCACGCGCATCAACCCGGCGGCGAACACCCATCTTGAAGGTCTCTACATGTCGGGCGGCCGCTTCTGCACACAGTGCGAAGCGGAAGGCTTCCGCGCCATCACGTTTTTCCTAGATCGTCCGGACGTGTTGGCGCGCTACGCCGTGCGCATTGAGGCCGATAGAGCCGCATACCCTACGCTACTTTCAAACGGCAACCTTACCGAAAGCGGGGAGATGGATGACGGACGCCACTTCGCGGTGTGGGCCGATCCTCATCCCAAGCCCTCGTACTTGTTCGCGCTGTGCGCGGGCAAATACGAGTCGATCCACGACACCTTCGTCACCAAGTCCGGCCGCGAAGTAGCGCTCGGCATTTATGTCGATCCTGGCGACTCTGAACGCGCGCGCTATGCCATGGACGCATTGAAGCGCGCCATGAAGTGGGACGAGGATGCGTTTCAGCGTGAATACGACCTCGAGGTGTTCAACATTGTGGCCGTGCGGGACTTCAATTTCGGCGCGATGGAGAACAAAGGGCTCAACATCTTCAACTCATCGCTGATCCTGGCCGATGCCGA
>CALBSY010000373.1 GCA_937967725.1 uncultured Alphaproteobacteria bacterium
CGCTATCTCTATCGCTCGGGCGAGAAGCCGGTTGGGCGCGATGAGTTGTTGCGTGAAGTGTGGGGTTACAACGCTAACGTCACTACCCACACGCTGGAAACGCACATCTATCGTCTACGGCAAAAGATCGAGCCGGACGCGCAGAGTCCCAAGCTGCTGATCACTGAGACCGGCGGCTACCGGCTGCAGGTTTAGAACAAAAGGCCCGGATTGCTCCGGGCCTTTGCACTTTGTTGCGATTCAGCTCAGTTCGCCGTCGGTTGATCCGTCGGCGCTGTCACGCGCGGCGCGTTGGGACCGCGCGCCGCAGCGAGCCTCTGCTTGCCGGAGCGCGCTTCCTTCAGCCGCGCGAGCAGCGCTTTGTGCTCGTCCCACAAGCGTTTCGGCAGCTTCGCGCCGAACTTCTCGTAGTGCGGGGTCACCAGCGCGGCCTCTTCGTCCCAGATATCGAGATCGACGCTGGTCAGCGTGTCGAGCGCTTCGTCCGAGAGATCGAGACCGCTCAGGTCGAGCGAATCCTTGGTGGGCAAATTGCCGATCGGCGTTGGGCGCGCGTCTGCCTTGCCGTCGAGGCGTTCGCAAATCCACTTCAGCACGCGCGAATTGTCGCCGAAGCCCGGCCAGATGAAGTGGCCATCCCGATCTTTGCGGAACCAGTTGACGAAATAGATCTTGGGCAGCTTCGCGCCTTTGCGTTCACCGACCTTCAGCCAGTGCGCGAAGTAATCGCCCATGTGATAGCCGCAGAAGGGCAACATCGCGAACGGATCGCGGCGCAGTTCGCCGACCTTATTCTCAGCCGCTGCGGTGCCTTCGCTCGCGACGTTGGAAGCCAGGAACACGCCATGCGCCCAGTCGAACGCCTCGGTCACGAGCGGCACTGCCGAGGCGCGGCGGCCGCCAAACAGGATGGCGTCGATCGGCACGCCTTTGGGATCTTCCCATTCGGGTGCGATCACCGGGCATTGGCCTGCAGGCACTGCGAAACGCGCGTTCGGGTGCGCGGCGGGGAACTTGGTGTCGGCGGCCACATAGCGCGCGCCTTGCCAGTCGGTGAGACCGGCCGGCGGCTCCTTGGTCAGGCCCTCCCACCACACGTCGCCGTCGTCCGTCAGCGCGACATTGGTGAAAACAGTGTTGGCATGGAGCGTGTCGAGCGCGGACTTGTTGGTCTTGGCGCTCGTGCCCGGCGCAACGCCGAAAAATCCAGCTTCCGGGTTGATGGCGTAGAGGCGGCCATCGTCGCCAAAGCGCATCCAGGCGATGTCGTCGCCGATGGTCTCGGCTTTCCAGCCCGGAATCGTCGGCTGCAGCATAGCCAAATTGGTCTTGCCGCACGCGCTCGGGAACGCCGCGGCGACATACTTGGCTTCGCCCTGAGGGTTGGTGAGTTTGAGGATCAACATGTGCTCGGCGAGCCAGCCTTCGTCGCGCGCCATCACCGAGGCGATGCGCAGCGCGTAGCACTTCTTGCCGAGCAGCGCGTTGCCGCCGTAACCGGAACCGTAGCTCCAGATTTCACGCGTCTCGGGGAAGTGAACGATCCACTTCTCCGCGTTGCAGGGCCACGGCACGTCCTCTTGTCCGGGATTCAGCGGCGCGCCTAGCGTGTGCACCGCCGGAACGAAGAAACCATCGTCACCCATTTGCTCAAGCGCGGCTTTGCCCATGCGCGTCATGATGCGCATCGAGGCGGCGACGTAGCCGCTATCGGTGATCTCCACTCCGAGTTGGGAAATCTTCGAACCGAGCGGTCCCATGCAGAAGGGAACCACGTACATTGTGCGCCCGCGCATGCAGCCGT
>CALBSY010000374.1 GCA_937967725.1 uncultured Alphaproteobacteria bacterium
ATTCTGTCCCCAAGCGCTGGCGAGCATGTCGGCCGCGCCGCCGGTTTCGTGCGAGGCGCCGATCACCCAGCCGAAGAAGCGCGGGCCGGCCATCGCGGTTAGGCCGGGCTCGGCCGCTTGCGCTAGCGCCTCGATCACACTCGCGCCGTCTTCGCCGAGCTCCGGCGTGGGGCCGTCGAAACGTGCGAGCATATCGGCTGGCGCGATGGTGGGGCGCGGTGGGCGTTCGGGCAGCGAGGCGCGGAACGCCTTGGCGTGGGCGAGGGCTTTGTCGAACGGATGCATACCGGTCTCTATGGCTGACGCGAAGCGTTGCGCGATATCCGATGACACCGCGCAGCGCCCTTGCGCCGGGGATTATATCATGCCGCGGGGCGGATGTTCTGGTTCACGCGGAAGAGGTTGGCCGGATCGTATTTCCGCTTCACCTCAGAGAGACGCTTGTAGTTCGGCCCATACGCGGCCTGCACGCGTCCGTCGTTTTCGTCATCCATCAGGAAGTTCACGTAGGCGCCTTCGAGATTGTAGGGATGGACGGCTTCCCAATACGCGCGACCCCATTTCTTGAGCGCGTCGGCCTGCTTGGGGTCGGGGTCGATCGCCGCGATCACCATCGACCAGTTGGCGTCGCGCGCCGGCCAAGCCGTGTCGCCGGCGCCAACGCGGCGGACGGCGCCATCGATCGGGTAGAGGTGCATGAGGCAAAGATCGGAGGGCGCGGCCTTGATCTGCTCGATGTGCGCGTCGATCGCCGCGTCCGGCAGCTCTTTCACGTAATCGCCCTTCCAGTACCATTGCAGGCCTTTTGGGAAGAACGGATCGAACAGCGTCTGCATCGCGATAAACGGCATTTCACTCATCCAATCGAAGAGCGGTTCCGGTAGGGCGTCGCGAAACGGCTTCATCGCTTTTTGGCCGTTGTCGGCAGAGCCGTTGTAAGCGCCGATCAGTGCAACGGCTTTCTTGCCCCAGTGCTCTTTTGGAAATGGGTCGGTCGGCGGCACCGTTTTCAAACCGACAAATACGCCAAGCTCGATGGGCGCCTTCGCGATCTGATCGCGGTAGGCCTGCATGACTTTCTTCGCGTCCTTGATGTCCCAGAAAATCGGGCCGGCATAGACGTTCTTCACTGGATGGGCGCGGAACAGGAAGCTTGTCACCACGCCGAAATTTCCCCCGCCGCCACGCAGCGCCCAGAACAGGTCTGCGTTGTGGTCTTTGTTGGCGGTGACGAAACGTCCGTCCGCTAACACCACATCGGCCTCAAGCAGGTTGTCGATGGTGAGGCCGTGGGCGCGGGTGAGATAGCCAGTGCCGCCGCCCAGCGTCAGACCGGCGACGCCCGTGGATGAGACGATGCCTGCTGGCACAGCAAGGCCAAAGGCATGGGCGGCATGCTCGACATCGGCTTGGGTGCAGCCTGGTTCGACGCGAACGGTGCGTGCGCTGGGGTCAACGCGAACGCTTTTTAAGCTGGAAAGATCGATGACCAGGCCGCCGTCGCAGGAACCCAGGCCCGGTCCGTTGTGGCCTCCGCCGCGGATGGCGATCAGCATGCCCGCGTCGCGCCCAAAGTTCACGGCGGCGATTACGTCAGCCACGTTTGCGCAGCGGGCGATCAGGGCCGGCTTTTTGTCGATCATGCCGTTATAGAGCGCCCTGGCTTCGTCATATTGGGGGTCAGAGGGCTTGATCACCTCGCCGCGAAAGGCCTGGGCGAAAGCCGTCAATTTCTGAGCGTCGAGCATCATTTTCTCCGGTCTGAAGGCGCGCTCCCGTGACTTGAAGCATAGATCGGACGGCTCCGGGGCTCTATGACTGGGCCTCTGGAAAGCTTGCTCATCCGTCCGCCAACGGACGCCCGCGAGGGGAGAAGTGCTTGGACGTGCTGTCGGATGTTCTGCGCGCTGTCCGCCTGACTGGCGCTGTCTATTTTGACGTGCGCGCCCGCGCGCCGTGGGTCGCTGAAACGCCGGCTACAGGCAGCATCTGTTCAAGCGTCATGCCCGAGTTTGAGCATGTGATCGCCTTCCACATCATGATGGATGGCTGGTGCTGGGCGCAGCTGGCCGATGAATCCGAACCGCCGATCAAGATGGAGGCGGGCGACGCCGTGATCTTCCCGGATGGGGAAGGCCACTACATGAGCACGCAGCTTGGCATGCGCTCGCGGCCCGATATGGACCTCTACTACCGCCCCATCGACCGTGCACTGCCTTTTGTCATCAACGAACTCGGCGGCGATGGCGAGGAAGCGCGCTTTGTCTGCGGTTATCTCGGCTGCGATGCGCGTCCGTTCAATCCCATTCTCGATGCCTTGCCGCGCATGCTGCACGTTCGCAAGGCTTCCGCCGGCGGCGCGCTGACCAACGATCTCATCCGCGTCGCGCTGCAAGAGCATGAGGATCCGCGCGCCGGCGGAGAGACGATCTTATCCAAACTGAGCGAACTCATGTTCCTCCAAGGCGTGCGCCAATACATCGATGGCTTGCCGGTAGAGTCCAAGGGCTGGCTCTCGGGCCTGCGTGACCGCCACATCAGCGTTGCGCTGCGTTTGATGCATGGACGGCCGGAGGAGACTTGGACGCTAGAGACTTTGGCGCGCGAGTCCGGCCTGTCGCGCTCTGCGTTCGCCGAACGCTTTGTTGACGTCATGGGCGTGCCGCCGATGCAATATCTCTCCAGTTGGCGCTTGCAACGCGCCGCACGGTTGCTTGAGCGTCCGAGCATGAGCATTGCGCAGGCCGCGGCCGCGGTCGGGTACGAATCCGAGGCGGCGTTCAATCGGGCGTTCAAGAAGCAGGTGGGCGTG
>CALBSY010000375.1 GCA_937967725.1 uncultured Alphaproteobacteria bacterium
GGGGGACGGACGGGGTGAACACCAGGTATAGATAAGACGAAGAAGCTCTTACGAAAATCGCGTTTGAGTGTGCCATTTTAACGAGACCTGAACCTCCCTTGGTTATGGTCCCGCCAACGATCAGCGTTTCCGCAAAGAGAAACGCGGCGAATTTGGTGGTGGGTTCACATGGCGAAGACGATCCTGATCGTCGATGACGATCCGGCGCAACGCCGCCTGTTGCAGGCGGCAGTCGAGCGCAACGGTTTTAGCACGCGCGTGGCGGAGAACGGTCAGCAAGCGGTCGACGCCGTCGATGCGCATGCCGATATCGACGTCGTGCTGCTCGACCTAGTGATGCCGGGTATGTCCGGGCAGGAGGCGCTCAAGGAAATCCGTATGCGCCGCGGCGATCTGCCGTGTATCGTGCTCACCGCTTCAGGCGGCATCGACACGGTGGTGCAGGCGATGCAGGCCGGCGCCAGCGACTTTTTCGTCAAGCCGGCCTCGCCAGAACGGATCATGGTCTCGATCCGCAACGCGCTCGAAATGTCGAATCTGAAGACTGAAGTGGGGCGCAGGAAGAGGCGCGCCGCCCGTCAGGTTGCGTTTGACGATATGGTGGCGACCGCGCCGGTAATGGGCCCAGTAGTGCGCATGGGCAAGCGCGCCGCCGCCTCCAATATTCCGGTGCTGATTACGGGTGAGAGCGGCGTCGGCAAGGAATTGCTGGCGCGTGCGATCCAAGGCGCGAGCGAACGCGCGGGCAAGCCGTTCGTGGCGGTGAACTGCGGCGCCATTCCCGAGAACCTGGTCGAGTCGATCCTGTTCGGCCACACCAAGGGCTCGTTCACAGGCGCTACCGACAATCACGCCGGCAAGTTCGTCGAAGCGAACGGCGGCACGCTGTTCCTCGACGAAGTCGGCGAACTGCCTCTCGATATGCAAGTCAAGCTGTTGCGCGTCTTGCAGGAAGGCGAAGTCGACCCGGTCGGCGCCAAGCGCCCGGTCAAGGTTGACGTGCGCATCATCAGCGCAACGAACAAGGATTTGGCGAAGCTCGTTGCCGACGGGGCGTTCCGCGAAGACCTCTACTACCGCCTCAACGTGTTCCCCATTGAAGCGCCGCCGCTACGCGAGCGCCGCGAAGACATTCCCGCCCTGGTGAGCCGCTTCGTCGCGCGCTTTAACGCGGAAGAGGGGCGCAATGTGCGCGGCGCGTCACAGGCGACTATGCAAATGCTGTTGGACTTCGATTGGCCGGGGAACGTGCGCCAACTCGAAAACAGCGTGTTCCGTGCGGTGATTCTGTGCGAAGGCGAAATGCTGCAGCCGGAAGACTTCCCGCAAATTTCCGGCCTGAAGCCGCTGATGGCGGCGAACGATTCCGAGCCGGAAGACACGCCGGTCCCCGCCAACGATCACTTCGCGCAAGCGCATGTTTCGTTCAATGCGGCGGTCACGGAAGCCTCCGATGCACCAGCGCCGATCACAGTGTTCGACGGCGAAGGCCATCTGCGCCAACTCGAACAGATCGAACGCGACTTGATCGAACTCGCCATCGATCATTATTCGGGCCATATGTCGGAAGTCGCCCGCCGCCTCGGCATCGGCCGCTCGACGCTCTACCGCAAGCTGCGCGAGTACGGACTGGAAGAAAAGGCGGCCGGATAAGTCACGGAGTTGCGCATGACGTTGCTGCTTGCTTGGGCCGGCATCAACGTCATCGCCTTCCTGGCCTTCGGTTGGGACAAGCGCCAGTCGATCCACAACGGCTCTCGCATCGCCGAACGCACATTACTGGTGCTGGCGCTGCTAGGCGGCGCACTCGGCGCGCTGATCGGCCAACAGCTCTTCCGCCACAAGACGCAGAAGCAACCCTTCCGCACGCTGCTCTGGTTGGCGGCCGTGATCAATGTTCTGGCGATGGTGGTGTTAATCCGCTTCGAGTGGCTCGCGGATTAATCCCGTTCGGGCCGCTGCCGTTTCTTCCAACCCAGCGGCTTCTTCGTCGTCAGGCCCTTGCGTTTCTTGCCGCGCGCCTTGGCCGCGATCTCTTTCAGCTTCACGGTCTGTAACGTGGAGAGCGCTTCCTCCTTGCGTCCCTTGCCGAGGTCGTGAAAGGCCGAGCCGTATTTCTCCAGGCGCTGATCGACTTCGCTGAGGAATTCATTTTCCCACTGCGAATAGTCGATGGCGCCCTGGCCCGGCTTCACCTCACCGGTTTCCGGATCGGTCGTCTCGGGGGCGTTGCCTTGTGCGGCCAGCTTGCGGATCAGCCGCTGCGCCTTACGCGTCTTCTTGGGATCGACATCCCGGCCCATGCCGAAAGCTTGGACTGCGGGCCGTGAGCCGGCAAGCGGCAGATCAGATCTCGCCCAGCGCGTGCAGGTAAAGATCGCGCACCTGCTCCTGCTCTTCGCGTTCCTGGCGGTCCTGTTTGCGGAAGCGGACCACTTGGCGCAGCACCTTGGAGTCGAAGCCTGTGCCTTTGGCTTCGGCGTAAGTCTCCTTGATGTCGTCGGCGATCGCCTTTTTCTCTTCCTCGAGCTTTTCGATCCGCGCGACCAGCTGGCGCAGCTTCTCTTGCGCGGTTTGTGTCAGCGCCTGCGGCGCAGCCGTTTCCGTCCCACCAAAATCCGGCATCACGTTGGTCCTCGTCTCGAGAATCGAATCGTCGAGAAACGCTAGCTCTCAGCGGCGGCGCTCGCCATCTCGTTGACACGGCGAATCGCCGCCACGACCAGATCTGTCCGCAATCTGTGCGGCATATGTCCGGTGTCCGGGGCGATCACGAGTTCCGCGGCCGGGAGATCGTTCGCCAGCGCCCGCGCATGGCGCTTGGGGCTGACGATCTTGTCTTTCTCGGCGGTGACGATGATCGCGGGTGTGAACAACTCGCCGTAGCGTGGCTGCTGCGCTGCGAATTCTCGCTTGGTGGCGACGACGTCGAGCGCGCTGGCGCGAAACGCGCGCGGCCGGAAAATCAGCGGCACGCCGGCTTCGGCTGCGTAGTTCACAGGAACGGGCGCCGGCCAGAAATTGTTGGCGACGCTGGCGCCGCTCATCATGGGCCCCAGCCACGGAATCAGGAGACCGCAAAAAACATCGCCGAGCAGCGGCGTGGCCGAGAGCCGCGCCCACCAGGCAGGTTCGCCGGGATACGGGTTGCACGCGGGCGCGATCAGCACGAGGCCGCGCACGAGATGCGGATGGTCGAGCGCCAAACGCAGACTCACCGCGGCCCCGAGCGAATGACCGACGACGATTACGGGCCCCGCGCCGGTTTGCTCCAGCACGCGTGCAGCGCACTGGGCTTGGTAGGCCAGCGTGTGTCCGTTGCGCCGCGCGCGCCCTGAATGGCCCATGCCGGGCCGATCGAATGCGACGACACGATGCAGGGGCGAGAATTCCTCGGCGAGCGGGCCCCACAGCTCCAACAGATTCGAGCTGGCGCCATGGATCAGCAGAATGCGCGGCGCGTCATCCGGACCGGCTTCGCGCACATGCAGGCTTGCGCCTTCGGCATCGATGAAGCGTCCGTTGGGCGGATAGCGCGCCTCAACACGGCGCGTGTAAGCGCGCGCATGTGAGGCTAACGCGATCGCGCCCAGCGCCGCCGCCAAAGCGGCGGCCAGCAGCCAAAGGATCATGCCTCGCGGCCGTCCACACGCGGCTCGAGACGCTGCACGCCTTGCCGCGCGGTTTCGTAGTGCGGGTGGATGGCAAGGGCCGCGCGATAGGCTTCGAGCGCCGAGCGCTGTTGGCCCAGTTCTTCATAGATGAGCCCAAGCCCGGTCAGCGCGCCAAAGTGGCGCGGCTCACGCCGTAGCGTTTCCTGGATGGCGCGGATGGCGCCGGCATAGTCTTCGTCACGGTAGGCGAGATTGGCGCGGCGATTCCAAGGCTCAGCATAGTCAGGCGCCAGATCGCTGGCCTGATCCAGAAAGCGAGAGGCGAGGTCAGCGTCGCCGTCCGATTCCGCGACCGCCGCCCGCTCCAGCAGGATGTTCACCGTCGGCGAACCGCTATCGGCCCAGCGCACCCAGATTTCCCGTTCGATCGAAGCGGCCGCGTCCGCGTCCGGCGCCTGCTCCAATTGGGTGAACAGCCCGTCGAGTTCGGGATCGGCGCGCATAGGGCCGCGCTCGTTCGCCCCGCAAGCGGCGAGCGTCAACGCAGCGGCGAAGGCAA
>CALBSY010000376.1 GCA_937967725.1 uncultured Alphaproteobacteria bacterium
GACGGCATCAACTACTTCCCGCTGTTCAACCTGATCACCAACGAAGATTGGAAGGGTTGCGTTGAAGCGCGGCCCGAGCCGTACGACATCACGGATGCGGCGCCGAACCCGTCGAATCCGGCGACGATGTTCGTGCCATTCTTCTGGCTCGACACCGGCGGTAACGCCGGGCAAGGCAGCTCCGGCAGCTCAAGCCAACCAAACTACCGCAGTTCGAACTCGTATCTCTCGGACGTGGCCGGCGATATTCCCGGCGTGTTGATGACGTCGTCTAACGGCGCAAGCGCCAGCGCGCAAAATCAGCGCGAAGCGCGCTTCTTCAATGTGTGGAAGTATCGCAACACGGCGGCGTCGATCGACGATACCGCGCCGGATACGCGCGGTCCTAACCGCGGCTGCCCGACGCCGATCGTGCCGTTGACAACGAGCAACGCCACGCTGCAAGCGGCGGTTTCCGCCATGCGTCACTGGAGCGGCGGCGGCACCAACCAGGCCGAAGGGCTGGCTTGGGGCTGGCGCGTGCTCTCGCCCGGCCCGCCATTCACGCAAGGCCGTCCGTACGACGATCCGAACGATCCTGTGCGCAAAGTGATCGTGCTGATGTCCGACGGCGAGAACACCAATGTCGGCAACGATCCGGTCGTTGGCTCGGATTATTCGGCCTACAATCACATGGGCTTCTGGCGCGATATCGCGAGCGGCAACCTGCTGACGCAATTGCTGTTCGGCATTCTGCACGGCGTGTTGCCGCCGCAGTACCAGCGCAACATCAACTCGTCGAACCAGTACGTTGCATACGTCAATTCGCGCGAAGCCCAGCTCTGCAACAACATCAAGAATACGGGCATCGAAATCTACACAGTGATCTTCCGCGAAACTGATCAAGCTACGGAAAACCTGATGCGCAACTGCGCCTCCAGTCCGGCTCACTTCTATCGGGCGAACAACGCGCAGGAGTTGTCGGCGGCGTTCGATGCGATCGGCAGCGGCATCGGCCAGTTGCGGCTGACGCACTAGGACGATGTGCAAGTTTCGCGCGCGCTAATCTTATCTTAGCCCATGAGACGCTAGCGTCGGCCGTGGCCCACGACGTACCCGCTCTAGATCGCGCATTCGCGCTCGCCAGCAGCGGCGACTACACAAATTGGCCTGCTATCGCAGATCAGCTGGCGAAAGAGTGCTACGCGGCGAAACTCATTGCCCGGATCGGGCGCGACCAGGAAACACAGCGCGAGCTGGCCGTTCTTGTATTGGACGCCAGAAAAGCGCGAGAAGTTCCCGAGCATGATCTGGCGGGCGCTAAGCGCTTTAGCCCTTCGCTGCCGGTGACGGCCTTCATGTCCCGGCGCTGCACGTAGAGCCAGCGACCGATCTTTAGCCGATGACGTCGTTGTGCTCGTTCAGCAGCACGACGCTGGGCGCGTAATTGCGCGCCTGCTCGGCGGGCATCTGGCAATAAGCGATGACGATGATCGGATCGGCGAGCTGCGTCAGCCGCGCGGCGGCGCCGTTGATGCCGAAGGTGCGCGAACCGCGCGGCGCGGCGATGGCGTAGGTAGTGAAGCGGGCGCCATTGTTGATGTTGAGGACGTCCACCTGTTCGTGCGGCAGTATGCCGGCGCGCTCCATCAGCTCGGCGTCGATCGAGATCGAGCCTTCATAATTGAGATCGCACTGCGTCACGCGAGCGCGATGCAACTTCGCCTTCATGAGCGTGAGCAGCATTATTGCGGCGGCGCCTGGAATTGCACGACGATGCTGGTGCTCGCACCGGTCGAGCTCGCGCCATTGCTCAGTGTCGCGTTTGCCCGATACGAGGAGGCCGCGCTCAGCGCCGCGCGCGCGAAGCCCAAGCCCGCCGGTGATTCACTGGCGACATTGCAGCTGAGCGCCTGGTTGACCAACACGCGGCAGCTCAGCTCCACGCGTCCGCCCACGCCTTCGCGTAGCGCGCGCGAGGGATAGAGATCGCTGATGCGCCGCGCCGACGGCCGCTGCGCCCATGTCACTGTGCCGGCTGCGCGCTGCGGCGTTGGCGGCGGGCGTGTGACGTTCGCGGGCGCCGACGTTGTCGGACTGCTGGTGGGCGTGTTGCTCGGCGTCGTCTGCGGCGGCGTCAGCGGCACGGCCGTGCTCGGCGTCGTGTTGTTGCTGGCGACTTGCCGCTCGTTGGGCTGCAGCGAAACCGGTCCGCCTTGGCCGTGGCCGGCCCATGAAGCCGTCGGCGAGGGTGTGTCCGGCTCACGCTCTTCGGCGCGCGCCGGCGCTGCGGCCGGTTGCTGCGCGGTTTCGCGTCGCGGAGGCGGTTCGGGCCGGCGCGGCGCAGGATCGGACGCCTCGGCCAGCGACACGCCGGCGATGTCTTCGGCGCTGGCCGGTTCGTTTTCATCGTACAGCGCTGGGGGCGGGGCGACGTCGATGTCCTGCGCCTGCTGCTGGTTCGAGAAATCGGGCATGCCGCCGCCAAAATAGAGTCCGCCGGCGAGCGCGGCGCCGCCCAGCAGCGCAATCAGAATGAAAGCGCGCATGGCGCCGCCGCCTTCGCGCGGCGCCGGTTCGCGCAAGTCCGGCCTGTCATAGCTGCGCTCGAAGCGGCGCTGCGGTTCAGGACGGCGCGGCGGCGGCTCCGGCCGGCGCGTCGGCGGGATTTCAACCCGGCGCGGGGGCAGAGATTCCGCCCGCGGCCGCGGAGGCGGCGGCGGTAGCGGCGCCGGAGCTGGCGCAGGCCGCGCTTCGCCGCGGGCCGTCAGCTGTTTCAAGCGCAGCTCGGCCACCTCGGCGAAGGCGCCTTGTGGTCCGTAGCGTGAAAGATAGTCCATGAAATCGGACGGATCGCGGCTATCGCGAATGGCGCGCCAATGTTCGGCCTCGGTCCCGAGCGGATCGCTCGCGGGCGGCGGTGGCGGCGCGCGCGTGTATGTCGGCGCTGGCGCAGGCGTGCGCACGGGGCGCTGCGGCGCGACATAAGGATCGGGTTCGGGCGCCGGCGCCGCGCCAACCGCGGCGCGCGCTGAGTTGACCATGCGGTCGACGGCGAAGAACAAAGGATCGAGCGCCGGATCGTTAGGATCGCCGTCCCAGCGCGACAGGTCGAAAACCGGGCTATCGCCGATGCTGGAGGGCGGCGGCGGCTCTATTAGGCTCGCGACCACCGCTTTTTCGGCATTGATTACGCGTTGCGCCGCGTCGAGGAACGGCCGCGAGCGGATCGAGGCCTGCGACCAGACCACCAGGCCGGCGCCGCTGG
>CALBSY010000377.1 GCA_937967725.1 uncultured Alphaproteobacteria bacterium
GAGCAGGGCGCCTCGCTGATCAATCAGGGCGATGTCAACCCGCAGGCGCTCGCTGGCGCCGTCGCCACCGGCACGCACGGCACCGGCGCCGACCTTGGTTCGCTCTCCACGGCCGCGCGGGCGTTCCGTCTCATGCTCGCGGACGGCTCGGTAGTCATCTGCAGCGCGACGGAGCGGCCAGATTTGTTCGAGGCGCAGCGGCTTTCGCTCGGTTTGCTCGGCGTCGCGCTCGCCATCGAAATCGACGTGCTGCCTGCGTATCATCTCGAAGAACGCGTGGAATCCCATCACATCGATGCGGTCGCCGAGCGGTGGGACGATCTGGCGGCGAACAATCGCCACGTCGAGTTCTTCGTTTTCCCGTATGGCGATCAGGTCATTCTGAAGACGTTGAACCCGGCAGCGGCGGAGGGTCCGCTCAGACAACTAAACGACATAGACGATCGCGCTTTCCGCGCCATCTGCGAAGTGTGCGCTGCATTGCCGTTCGCGACGCCCGCCTTGCAGCGTTTGATCGTGCGGCCCGGCGTGCGCCAGCGCAGGGTGGGGCCGGCGTATCGCATCTTTCCGTCGGACCGCACGGTGAAGTTCGAAGAAATGGAGTACGAACTGCCGCGCGCCAATGGCTGGCCGGCGCTGCGCGAGGCCATCGCTTGGATCCGCCGGCGCAGGCTGCCGGTGACCTTCCCGTTCGAGTTTCGCCTCGTCGCCGCCGACAATATCTGGCTGAGCCCGTTTAGCGCGGGTCCAGGCGCGTCGATCTCGATGCATCAGTACGCGAAGATGTCGTGGCGCGCGCTATTTGCCGAAGCGGAGCCGGTCTTTCGCGCACATGGCGGCCGCCCGCATTGGGCCAAGCGTCATACGCTCGACGCGGGGGACATAGATGTGCTCTATCCCAATGCGGCGCGTTTCCGCGCTGTGCGCGCCGAGTACGATCCAACCGCCAAGTTCGCCAACGCGCATTTGGCGGCGCTCTTCAATGTGACAGCGGCGATGGAGGCGGCCTGATGAGCGACATCGAACTGCATCGGCATCTGATCGGCCGGCAAGGTTCGCGCCAGGCGCTCAACACGCCGGTGATGGTGCTGGATCGCGACGCGCTCCAGCGCAACATCGATACGATGGCGGCCTTCGCGCGCGATTATCGCCTGGCGCTGCGTCCGCACGCCAAGACGCACAAGAGCACGGATATTGCGCGCTTGCAGCTGGAGGCCGGGGCTGTCGGCGTGTGCTGCGCCAAGCTCGGCGAGGCGGAGGCGTTGGCTGAAGCCGGCATCGGCGCGATCCTCATCACCTCGCCGGTGGTGACGCCACAGGCGATTGATCGGCTGGTGGCGCTGCATGCGTTGGTCTCGGATTTGCGCGTCGTGGCCGACCATCCCGGCAATGTGGATGCGCTGGCCGCCGCGCTTGCAGGCGCGGAGCGGCCGTTGACGGTGCTGGTGGATATCGACCCCGGCATCCGCCGCACTGGCGTGGCGTCGGCCGAGGCGGCGGTCGCGCTGGCGCAGCAAATCGCGGCGCACCCGGAACTGCGCTACGCCGGCATACAATATTATTGCGGCGTGCAGCAGCATATCGAGAGTTTCGCCGAGCGCCGCACCGCCATTGAGGAACGCACAGCCTATCTGGGTCAGATCATCGAAGTTCTCACCGGCGCCGGCCTCGCTCCTGAGGTGATCACCGGCGGCGGCACCGGCACGCACGCGATCGACGCCGCGCTCGGCGTGCTCACCGAACTGCAAGCCGGTTCTTATGTGTTCATGGAGCGCCAATACAGCGATTGCGATCTGAACGGGGCCGGCCCCGGCGCCGCCCCGTTCGAGACCGCGTTGTTCGTCGATGCCCGCGTGATCAGCGCTAACGCCGCGAGCATGGCCACGATCGATGCTGGATTCAAAGCGCTCTCGACCGATGGCGGCTCGCCATCGATCGTCGCGGGCGCGCCGGCCAAGGCTGCGTTTGTGTTCATGGGCGACGAGCACGGCGCCCTGGTTGCGCCCGACCACGTATTTGAGCTTGGCGAACTGGTGACGCTCACGGCGCCGCACTGCGACCCGACGGTAAACCTCTACGATGCGTACCACGTCGTGCGGGACGAAACGCTGATCGACATCTGGCCCGTCACCGCCCGCGGCCGTTCGCGCTAGTTGGAGCGGGCAGGGGGAATCGAACCCCCGACATTCAGCTTGGGAAGCTGACGTTCTACCTCTGAACTATGCCCGCGCAGCGCAGACGGAATAAGCAAATCCGCGCGCGGCGCAAGGGGAGGCGGGCTAGCCGGCGCCGTCGAGCGTGAAGCCGAGCTTCATCGTCACCTGCCAGTGCGCGATCTTGCCGTCGGTCACTTGGCCGCGAACCTGCGAGATTTCGAACCAGCGGATGTTGCGGATGGTGTCGCCGGCGCGGGCGATGGCGTTCTCGATCGCCTTCTGGATGCTGTCGGGCGATGTGCCGGTCAGTTCCACGCTCTTGTAGATGTGGTCGGACATGAGAAATCTCCTTCGCTGCTTGGCCCAAACTGGTGCGGGTGCGCTCGCTTGTCATC
Source organism: uncultured Alphaproteobacteria bacterium (assembly GCA_937967725.1). Classification (GTDB taxonomy): domain Bacteria; phylum Pseudomonadota; class Alphaproteobacteria; order Caulobacterales; family Aquidulcibacteraceae; genus Vitreimonas. Next base: position 2,552 of record CALBSY010000377.1, read on the forward strand.
CCGTGAATGGTGGAACTTGGCGCGGGCGGGGCTTAAGGTCGGCCGACCGAAGGAGCCCGCATGGCCGAGATCGCCCAAGTCCAACTGCGCAAGTTCACCGACGCGATATGGAACGACGACATCGTGCCGGCGCTGGTCGAGTACATCCGCATTCCCAACAAGTCGCCCGCGTTTGAGCCGAACTGGGAAAAGCTCGGCCACATGGAGGCGGCGCTGCAGCTCTTGGTCGGGTGGGCCGAGGAGAAAATCAAAGCGCTGTCCGGCGCGACGCTGACGGTGGAGCGGCTGCCGGGGCGGACGCCGCTGATCTTTATCGACGTCCCCGGCGCAAAGAACGATGACACCGTGCTGCTCTACGGCCATCTCGACAAGCAGCCGGAAATGACCGGTTGGGCCGAAGGCAAAGGCCCGTGGATTCCCGTCCTTGAAGGCGACAAACTCTACGGCCGCGGCGGCGCCGACGACGGCTACGCGGTGTTCGGCGCGCTGGCGGCGTTGTTGGCGTTGAAAGACCAGGGCGTGCCGCACGCGCGCGCGGTGATCGTAATCGAAGCCAGCGAAGAGAGCGGCTCACCCGACCTGCCGCATTACATCGATGCGCTGGGCGACCGGATCGGTTCGCCGTCACTAGTAGTGTGCCTTGATAGCGGCTGCGGCGACTACGAGCGGCTGTGGCTGACCACGTCGTTGCGCGGCATGATCGGCGGCACGCTGCGGGTGGACGTGCTGGAGGAGGGCGTTCACTCGGGCGATGCGTCAGGCGTCGTGCCGTCAAGCTTCCGCATCATGCGGCAATTGCTGGCGCGGCTGGAGAATGTCGACACTGGCGAAGTGATTGTCGAAGAGATGCGCGCGCCCATCCCGGCCGAGCGCGTGGCGCAAGCGAAGGTGGCGGCGCAGGCGCTGGGTGATCAGGTGTACGCCAAATTCCCGTTCGTCGACGCGATGCAGCCGGCGCGCGGCGAATTGGCGGAACTCGTGCTCAACCGCACTTGGAGGCCGGCGCTGTCGGTCACGGGCTTGGCCGGTGCGCCCGAGCCCGGAAACGCCGGCAACGTGCTGCGCCCGTTCACCGAGGCGAAGCTTTCCATGCGTTTGCCGCCAACGGCCGACGCCGCGAAAGCCTCCAAGCGCATGAAGGAAATCCTGGAGGCGGATCCGCCGTACGGCGCCCGTGTGTCGTTTGAATACGAAGAATCCGGCACGGGCTGGAATGCGCCCAAGACCGCCCCGTGGCTCGAAGCGGCGCTGGAGGATGCGTCGCACGCCTCATTCGGCAAACCGATGGCGATGATGGGTGAGGGCGGTTCGATCCCGTTCATGGCCATGCTGGGCGAGAAATTCCCCGAGGCGCAGTTCGTGGTCACCGGCGTGCTCGGGCCGCACTCTAACGCGCATGGGCCGAACGAGTTCTTGCACATCCCCACCGGCAAGCGCGTGACCGAAGTGGTGGCGCGCGCGCTCGCCGCGCACGCCGAGCGTTAGCCCGCCTGTTTTTTCGCT
>CALBSY010000378.1 GCA_937967725.1 uncultured Alphaproteobacteria bacterium
ACGCGACCGATCCTGCCGTGCTTGTGATCTTCCCGGAAATGGAGCCGCACGCCGAAGCGTGGATGGCGGCGATCGCGGCGGCGTTGCTGCTAAGCGCCTGCGCGGCGGCGGGCTTGCCGGCGCGGCGGGATAGCCTGGCGCGCCAGATCGCCGATGACGCCGCGACCTTCAACGAAGCCTACGGACAGGCGGTCTCGGCGCAGATTCTGTTGAACATCATGCGCTCGCGCGATCGCATGCCGCGCTACTATCTCGCCACGACCGGCATTTCGGACAGCCCCTCCTGGCGCTTCCGGCAGAATGCGGGCGTAGGCGCGATTCCGCTGGGCGAGGGCGCTTCGCCGTGGGGCGTTGGCGCACTGGCGCTCGAACGCGAAACACAGACGCGGCCCTCGTATGCGGTGCAGCCCTTCACGGCGGAGACGCTGACGCGCACGGCGTTCGAACCGACCGCGCCCAACGTATGCGCGCACTATTGGCATAGCGGCTGGCCGCGCGACCTGCTGATGCTGACCATGGTCGAGGCGATCGAAACTTCTGACGGCGCCGGCGCCGCGCACATCTACGTCAACGAAGCCAATACGATTTTCGACGATTGCTCGGACACCGTGCAGACGCAGGGCTGCGCCTTCGTGCGTGAGTTGCGCAGGTTTCTGGATTCGCTCGAAGGTTTGCCGACCAGCAGCATCGACGCCCAACGCGGGCGCGAAGTCTGCGGATTGATCGGCGCCTATGGGCAGACGGGTCTATTGCGGCCTGCGGCGCCGCGCGAAGGTATGCGCTGCGATCCGGTTTTTATTGTCGGCGCAATGACCGTGCGGCTGCGTCTGCGCTCGCTCGACGATATGATCTATTATGTCGGCGAACTGTTGCGCGCCGGCTCCATGCAAGCGGCGCCAGGACAGCCGATCGAGGCGCAGGTGACGGTCAACGCCGCGGGTCTGCGCGGCGGCGGACGCGGCGTGCCGCTGTTCCGCGTGCTGCCGCAAGGCGCCGCCGATCCCAACGCGATCTATGCGGCGGAAGTCGCCTATGGCGGCGTGCGCTATCGCGCCGGGCCAGCCATCGGCCGCTCGTGCGGCTCGGAAACAAGCGAAGGCCGTTGCCGCGACATTGCGGAAGAGGGCGATCGCTCGTCTTCGGTACTCTCGCTGATCGCCGAAATCCTCGCGCTCAACCAATCGCCGGACGCCATCCGCGCCCCGAGCCGGCTGATCGCGGAATGACGTACTAGCGGACATTATTGTCTTATGCTTCTTCTCTCCGCCCAGGAGGGCGGATGCATAGGCAAGGCAGTTTCGTCGCGGCTGCGCTGGCGGCACTGACGCTTGCGGCCAGCGCATTGGCGCAAGAGGCGCCGCCGCAAGGTGACGCAAACCCGATCTGGGAGCGGTGCGCCCGCGATGCGGGCTCAGAAGCGCGCCGGTCGCGGATCGAGGCATGCACGGCAATATTGACTAGCGGTGACGAAGACCGCCGCGTCGATGCGTTAGTGCATCGCGCCAACGCCTATGACGATGAGGGCAACGCTGATGCAGCGCTCGTTGACTACGAAGAGGCGCTGCGTCTCGACCCGCAATCCGGTTTTGCTCTGTATAATCGCGGCATCTATTATCGCCGCCGCGGCGACAACGATCGTGCCATGGCGGATTATGATGCGGTGCTGGCGCTCGACGCGGAGAGCGAGAATGTCTATTACAGTCGCGGCCTGATCCATACCGATCTCAACAATTGGGATCGCGCCTACGCCGATTTTTCGGAGGCGATCCGCTACGATGTCCGTTTCGCCGACGCCTACGATGCGCGAGGCCTGATCTCCTATTATCGTGCCGACTATCAAGCGGCGCTGATCGATCATCGCAAGGCCGTCAGCATTAGGCCTCGCGTCGCCAGCTTCCTCGTCAATCGCGGCAATGCCTATTACATGCTCGAGCGTTACGACGAAGCGCTCGCCGACTACGATGCGGCTGTGCGCCTAAACGGTCGCGACGCAGTCGCGTTGCGAAACAGGGGATTGGTCCATTTGCGGCGCAATGACGCCGCGCGCGCCCTGGCCGAGTTCGACGCGGCAATCGCGGCTGATCCTGAATATGTCGAAGCGTATGTCAGTCGAGCCAACACGCTAGACGATAACGGACAGTTCGAGCGGGCGCTGCTCGACTACGCCGCCGCGCTTGGCCTCGATCCGGCGCGCGCCGATGCGTACTTCCATCGTGGCTTAGCTTACGCCAATCAAAACAAGTGGACGGAGGCGCTGGCGGATTACGATCAAGTCGCACAACTTGAGCCACAACACGCGCGGGTCTACTTCAACCGCGGCATCGCGCGCTATGAGCTGCGGCAATACCGCCTGGCGCTGCATGATTTCGAGCGCGTCCTGGCTGCCAATTCTGACGACGCAAGCGCCCTGCTCGAGCGTGGCAACGCGTACTTTATGTTGGAAGACTACGCACGCGCGATGGCGGATTATGATGCGGTGGTGTCGCGCAACGGGAATTCGTTTGTGGCGCTCCGCAATCGCGGCCTCGTCCATGAACGTCAGGGCGATCTTGCGCGCGCTATTGCAGAATTCAGCCTCTCGCTGCGCGCCAACAATCGCTACGCCGCTGCCTATTACAGCCGCGGCGAGGCTTATTTCGCTCTCGCCGATTATTCCGCCGCGTTGCGAGACTTCGACGCCGCGGTCGAGATTCAGCCGGACACCGCCTATATGCGCCAGCGTGCCTGTTGGGTCCGGGCGGCCTACGTCTCGCGCGAGCTTGAGCGCGCCGCCGCTGATTGCGAAGCAGCAGTGCGGCTCGAGCCGAATGCAACGAACAATCACGATGCTCAAGGCATGGTGCGTCTGAAACAGGGCCGATTCCGCGAGGCTTGGGAAGCGTACGACGCTGCGCTACGGCTTACACCTGACTCTGCCCATGCCCTGTTTGGACGTGGCGTAGCCGCACTTCGCTCCGGACGGAGCAGTGACGGGCGCACTGATATGCGGCGGGCGTTGGCGATCGACCCGGCTATAGGCCAGACTTATTTGAACTACGGCGTGCGCGCTCCGGGCGTGGGGCCGCAGGACACCTAAACGGTGTTCGCCCGCTCAGTCTTGGATGCGCCAGGGCGGATGGCGGCGGTTTTCGCCGGCGTGATAGATGCAGACGGCGTTGCCCGCCGGATCGCGCAGCCACGATTCGCGCCAAAGCCAGCGCTGATCCGCGGGTTCGCGTTCGATAGCGACGCCGGCGCGCTGCAAGCGTGCGATTTCGCCGTCCACGTCCTCCACTTCGAAGTAGAGTTGCGGCGCGTTCTCCTGTGGGATGGCGCCGTCAACAATGTGCAGCGAGAACGTGGTTTCGCCCGCCGGCAATTCGAAGCGTGCGTAGTGCGGGCTCCGAACGATCAGCTTCAGCCCGAGCAGACGATAGAACGCTATCGACTCGTCGAGATCCACGGCGGCGGCGGTGACTTGGTTGAGGCGCATGCGCGAGGCTAGCACATGCGCGCCGTGGAGCCAGTGCGGTAGAGACTAGTGGACGAGCAGCGCCGCTGCGAGCGCTTGCATCGCACGCGAAGCGTTGACGTGCGCGGTCGAATTGGCCTGTGACTTCGAGACGACAAACGCGCCTTCCATCGAAGCCAGGAACGCCGACGCGAACGTTTCCGCGTTCTTCGGCGTCATGCCGCGCGCTTGGGCAGCCACAGCGATCTCGTGCTCCCAGGAAGCAAACGCTTGGCGCACGGCGGCGACGAGTTTCGGATTGTCGCTGGAGACGCCGGCGGCGATCGCCGCCATCGGACACGAGGCCTTATAATCGCGGTCCTTGCACTCCTTCGCGGTGGTCTTGAACACACGCACGATGAAGGTGTCGAGATCGACGCCGGACTCGTGCAGCGAGCGGAAGCGGCTGGCGTCCTCGACGCCGACGCGTTCGACCACTTCAGCCCCGCTCTGCTCTTTGCCGCCGGGAAAATGGAAATAGAGCGAGCCGCGCGGGGCGCCTGACTTCTGCAGCAGCTCAGCCACGCCGACGCCTTCGAAGCCGCGGGCGCGGAACAGCTCGACCGCGGCAGAAAGCATGTCCTCGCGGGCGGATGAAACTTTGGCCATGGCATAGAGATATCACTTGTATGACGACCGGTCTAGTGATACGGAGTAAATAGACCGGTCGTCATAGTAGGCGCGGTCGCCCCATCCCTGGAGGGTTTAGACCATGAAAAATCTCGCAATTTCGGCCTTGGCCGCGGCCGCGGTGCTGGTCGTCCCCCGCGTCTCCCACGCCGACGACGCTGCGGCTCGCACCCAGGCGATCCAGCTTTGCCGGGCGGAAGTGTCCGCCCAGGCCGGCGAGGGCGCCGAGGTGCGGCTCGACCAGCTGCGCGTTCGCCCCCGCGCCATCCGCGTCGATCTTGACGTCTGGCGCGATGGCCAACTGCAAAACGTCCGCTGCGAAGTGGAGCGCAGTCGCGGCGAGTTGAACATCGCCTCGATCACCCCGCCGCTGCAGACCGCCTCGGCCGCGCTCACCGCCGCTCAATAATTCCGTTGCCCAAGCGGGTCCGGCGCCTCCCGCCCGGACCCGCCTCCCGCCTGGCGCCCCCGTCCTCCCACGGGGGCGCTTCTTTTTTGCGGGGGAAGGGGTTTGCGCGGGCGCCCGGCGCGGGCTCTAAGCTCCGCCCCCCATGGCCGAGATCAGCACGCTCTTCGTGACCAAGCTCTACCGCGCGCGGCTGGAGGGCGCGGTAGAGCTCAACCGCGACTTGGCGGCGGCATGCCGCGCGATCGCGAAAGAAGATGCGGCGGGGCGGCGCTGGAGCCGCGACAACGATTATCAGGGTTACACCTCGTACGCCTCGCTCGACGATTTGCCCAAGCGCGACCCGGCGTTTGCACAACTGAAGAAGCGGCTCGACCGCCACGCCAATGCGTTCGCGCGGGCGCTGCACCTCGATCTGGGCGGCGTGAAGCTGTCGCTGGATTCGATGTGGATCAACGTGCTCGATCCGGGCGGCGTGCACACCGGGCACGTGCATCCGCATTCGGTGCTTTCCGGCACGTATTATGTGCGCACGCCGACCGGCGCCTCCGCGCTCAAGCTGGAAGATCCGCGCCTGCCGCTGATGATGGCCGCGCCGCCGCGCGCGGAGGATGCGCCCGAAGCGGAGCAAACCTTCGTCTATATCGAGCCGAGCGCCGGCGAAGCGCTGATGTGGGAGAGCTTCGTGCGCCACGAAGTGCCGCCCAACCTGGCCAAGCGCGCGCGCGTGAGCGTGAGTTTCAATTACGCCTGGTAGCGCGCGAGCGCGGCCGCCGATGCGGGTTTGTTTAGCGCTCCCGCCAAAACCAGGCGGGAGCGGGGCGCGCCGGAGGCGCCGAG